>JBFGYD010000328.1:0-3814 GCA_041587615.1 Lysobacterales bacterium | reverse complement strand
GCGTGGTGGCGGTCGAGGAGGTCGATCCGGCCGAGACGGGTCGTTACGGCATCGTGTCCACCTCGGCCCACGGGCCGCGCACCGAGGTGGTCGAGGCGATCGTCGAAAAGCCGGATCCGGCGCGGGCCCCGTCGAACCTGGCGGTTGTGGGTCGCTACATCCTGACCCCGCGGATTTTCGAACTGCTCGCCGCTACGACACCGGGCGCCGGCGGCGAAATCCAGCTCACCGACGCGATCGCCGCACTGCTCGAAGAGCAGACGGTGCTTTGCTATCGCTTCGAGGGCCAGCGCTACGATTGCGGCAGCAAACTGGGCTTCGTACAGGCGACGGTCGAGTATGCGCTGCGGGATCCGGGGCTGCGACGGGCGACCCGCGAGTATTTGCAGCGGCTGATCGCCAGCCCCGACGACGCTTGAAAAAGCGCTGCGCGGGCACCATTCGTGGGCCATTGATTCGGCTCAGTAAACTGACGACGCGAAGTGAACACATGCGGGCTAGCTCGGCGTCCGAGGGCAGCTATTTGTGAGTTAGCGCACACTGTCGCCAAGCGGCGGCAAAAGGTGCGCCTAAGCCCGCGTTTTATCGTGAGTTTCATGTTATCATCGGCGGCCTGCGGCGACCGTGGGTGGATTTGGCCGATTTTTGCTAAAGGAGGCTGAAGTGCCCATCGAACGGACCCTATCGATCATCAAGCCCGACGCGGTTGCCAAAAACGTCATTGGTGAAATCTACTCCCGCTTCGAACAAGCCGGTTTGAAAATCATCGCTGCCCAAATGCAACATCTCACCCGGGAACAGGCGGCGGGATTCTACGCCGTTCACAAGGAGCGACCGTTCTATCAGGATCTGGTCGACTACATGACGTCGGGTCCGGTCATGATCCAGGTGCTCGAGGGAGAGGACGCGATTCGGGTCAATCGCGACCTGATGGGCGCTACCAACCCGGCTGACGCGGCCCCGGGCACGATTCGGGCCGACTTTGCCGACAGCATTCAGGCCAACGCGGTGCACGGCTCGGACGGAGTGCAGACCGCGGCCACCGAGATCGCTTATTTTTTCCCTAACCTGTCGGAACGAGCTTGAAACGCGGATGACAGATTCTCGCTCCAACCTGCTCGATTTCAGTCCGGCGGGCCTGGAGGACTACTTCGTGTCGCTGGGCGAGAAGCCGTTTCGGGCGCGCCAGGTCATGAAGTGGATCTATCATCGCGGCGTGAGCGACTTCGGCGAGATGACCGATCTCGCCCGGCCGCTGCGGGCGCGCCTGGACGAATGCGCGATCGTCGCGGGACCGCAGATCGTTCGCGAACAGCACGCCGCCGACGGCACCCGTAAATGGCTGCTGTCCCTGGGCGGACGCAACGCGGTGGAGACGGTGTTCATTCCCGAACCCCGCCGCGGCACCCTGTGCGTCAGTTCGCAGGTCGGCTGTATGCTCAACTGCAGCTTCTGCTCAACGGCCACGCAGGGCTTCAGCCGCAATCTAAGCACCGCCGAGATCATCGGTCAGGTGTGGCTGGCGGCCCAAGCGCTCGGCCACACGTCGAAGCGGCGCCGGATCACTAACATTGTCATGATGGGCATGGGCGAGCCGCTGCTGAACTTCGAGCCGGTTCTCGGCGCGATCGAACTGATGTGCGACGACCTCGGCTTCGGCATGGCCGGGCGCCGAGTCACGGTCAGCACCGCCGGGCTGGTTCCGGGCATCGATCGGCTCCGCGCCAGCGCCGAGGTCAGCCTCGCGGTATCGCTTCATGCGCCGGAAGACGAGCTGCGCAATCGGCTGGTGCCGCTGAACCGCAAATACCCGATCGCCGAACTTCTGGCCGCCTGCCGCCGCTACGTCAGCGGTCGGCGGCGCACCCGAATCACCTTCGAATACACGCTCATCGACGGGATCAATGATTCTCCCGGGTGCGCCCGGGCACTGGCGAAGCTCCTGCACACCGTCCCGGCAAAGCTCAATCTGATTCCGTTCAATCCCTTTCCGGGCACGGTCTATCGGCGCTCCAGCCCGGAGGCGATCGAACGTTTTCAGCAGATCGTGCTTGGAGCCGGGCTGGTGGCCACGGTTCGCCGTCCCCGCGGCGAGGACATTGACGCGGCTTGCGGCCAGCTCGTCGGGCGGGTACTCGATCGAACCCGGCGCCAGCAGCGCCATCGGCGCGCGGTCCAGGCCGCGGCGGAGGGCGCGACGATGGTGGCGCCATGAGGCGGGTGGTTTCAATCTTGGGCGCCGTCGCTGTCGGCTCGATCATGTGTCTGCTGGGCGGCTGCGCCAGTACCGGCGCCGAGGTCAACGCCGACCAGCCAAGCTCCGCGCGCAAGGCGGCCAACACGAACACCCAGCTCGCGGTGGCCTACCTGAACCGCGGCAACGCCGAGGTGGCGCTGGAGAAAATCGAACGGGCCTTGCAGCAGGATCCGAAATTTCCCGAGGCCCAGACCGTGGCCGGCATCGTCTACGAGCAGCTCGGCCGCCTGGACAAGGCCGAAGTGCACTACCGGCAGGCGGTCCGTTTGAGTCCCGACGACGGCAATCTACTGAACAATTATGGCCAGTTTTTGTGCACCGTGAATCGGGTTGAAGATTCTCTGAAGTATTTCACGCGTGCCATCGAACAGCCGTTCTACCGCACGCCGGAGGTCGCGTTGACCAACGCCGGCGCCTGCCTGGAGCAGGTTGGTCGGGCCGAGGAGGCCGAGTGTCGTTACCGTGAGGCGCTGGACGCGAACGAGGAGTATCCGGACGCGCTGTACCGAATGTCGCGCTCTCTGTGCACCCGGGGCGAAAACTTTCGCGCCCGCGCGTTTCTGGAGCGATATCAGGGCATCGCGCCGGAGTCACCGGAATCGCTGTGGCTTTGCTACGCGATCGAGACCCGACTCGAGGACCGCGTGGCGGCAGAGCGTTGCGCGACCCAGCTTGCGTCGAGTTTTCCCGACTCCAGTCACGCCCGGTTGCTAGCCGAGGGGAGAGAGGATTATGGCTTCTGCGGATGAATCCAAGCGCCAAGACCGGCCTGACTCGGTCCCAGAAACGTTCGGCCGGGCGCTGGCCGAGGCACGCGAAGCCCGCCAGCTCAGCGTTGCGGAAATGGCGGCGCGGCTGTGCCAGACCACGACTCGATTGCGGCTCATGGAGGCCGGTCAGTGGGAGCAGCTCGGGCCGCCGGTCTACGGCCGCGGCTACGTGGCCGCGTATGCCCGCGAGCTGGGACTCGACCCCGGCGAGACGGCCTCGTACTTCGAGTTCGGGGAGCAGCAGCGGATCGAGCAGGAACAGGAAATCGCCGCTTCCCGCCCGCGCCGCTCCCGGCGGCGCGACTACCATTTGCCGTTCGCCTACGTCGCGGCCACTGCACTGGTGGCCATCCCGCTGGCGTTCTGGATCATGCACGCGTTTCAGAGCGGCGGCAGCGCGATCCCCGGCCGGGATCAAGGCACCACGCCGGCGGCGAGCGCGCAGGCTCCCGGTCAGCCGCTGCTTGCCTCGATGGCGAGCTTGCCCGAGATAGAGCGCGAGCCACCCACCAGCGCGCCGGAACTCGTGCTGAGGTTTGCCGATGAGGTGTGGATCGACGCCCGCGACCGTGACGGCGCGCGACTGGCCTACGGGTTGATGGCCGCCGGCACCGAGCAGCGTCTGTCAACCGCCCACGGACTGAGCGTGCGCCTGGGCGATGTCGAAGGCGTCAGCGCCGAACTCGACGGGACGCCGTTCGATCTGAACGCGTTCAGCCGCGAGGACGTGGTGGAGTTCGACCTACCGGCGGACACAACGCAGTGACGAGGCATGGACCCGCCACCG
>JBFGYD010000327.1:0-3824 GCA_041587615.1 Lysobacterales bacterium | reverse complement strand
CGCGGCGGGATGGGCGCGGTGTATCTGGCCGAGCGCATCGACGAGCAGTTCGAGAAGCGGGTCGCAATCAAGATCCTGTCCGGGACGATCAGCGCAGCCGCCGCCGAGCAGTTCGTCAACGAACGTCAGATCCTGGCGGGCCTGGTCCACCCCAACATCGCCCGGCTGCTCGACGGTGGCGTGACGGAGGACGGGCGGCCGTATTTCGTGATGGATTATGTCGACGGGCTGTCGATCGACGCCTGGTGCGACCGCCAGCGGCTGTCCGTCGACCGCCGGCTCGAGGTGTTTCTGCAGGTGTGCCAGGCGGTGGGCTACGCGCACGGGCGGCTCGTGCTGCACCGGGACCTGAAGCCCGGCAATATCCTGGTCAAAAAGGATGAGCTGGTGCAGCTGCTGGATTTCGGCGTCGCCGAGCTGCTCGGTTCGGATCCGGGCGACGCCGATCGGGCGCGGATCGCGCTGACCCCCTCGCACGCGAGCCCCGAGGTGCTGCGCGGCGAGACCGCGACCACCGCGGCGGACATCTTCTCGCTCGGGGTGGTGCTGTATCGACTGCTGACCGGCGAGCACCCGTTCGACCTCGAGGCGCTCGCGCTGCCCGAGCTGATCGCGACCCTCGAAGAGCCCCCGGTCGCGGCGAGCGAAAGCGTCGCCCGCCTCGCGCCCGAGCGCCGCGAGGCGGTCGCGGTTGCGCGCGGGACAACCGGTCGCAAGCTGATCCAGCATTTGCGCGGCGACCTGGACGCGATCCTGGCCAAGACGCTGGCAGCCGATCCGCTCGCGCGCTACGCGTCGGTCGGCGAACTGGCCGCCGACCTGGAGGCATTTAGTGAGCGCCGCCCGGTGTCGGTGACGGCGCCGACCGCGGGCTACAAGCTGCGGCGCTTCGTCGACCGCTATCGGGTGCCGGTGTCGCTGTCGGTGGCGTCAATGCTGCTGATTGTGGCGCTAGCGGTGGCGGCGATTTTGTTCGCGATCCAGTCCCGGTCCCAGGCGGCCATCGCCGCAGCCCAGCGCGACCGCGCCGAAGCGGTGTCGGACTTCATGATGGGTCTGTTTGCCTATGCCAACCCCCGGCGCAGCCCCAACGGCGCCTTGACTACCGCCCGCGAGTTGGTGGATTTCGCACTGGAACGGATCCAGCGCCTGGACGACGAGCCCGCTATCCAGGCCCGGCTTATGGAGCTGGCGGCCAACGCTTACAGCCACATGGATCAGCTTGGGCCGGCCCGCGACCTGTTCCGCCAGGTAGTGGCGATGCCGCCGGAGAGCCGCGAGCGCACCCCCGCGCAGCGCGCCGACACGCTGATCCGACTGGCCCGGGTCGAGGCAGACCTCAGCGATTGGGGGGCCGCCGAGCGGCACGCCAGCGCGGCCGCGGGGCTGCTGCGCGGCCAACCGGAAGAGACGACGAGGCTGCCACGGATCTGGCTCCTGCTGGCCAGCGTTCGATTGACTCAGGGCGACTACGCCGCCACCGAAAAATACCTGACCGACGCACTGCGGCTGGCCCCCGCGATCCGCGCGCCGGTCCGGACACCACTGGTGGCGCGGATCCTGACCCATCTGGGCCAGCTTCGGCTGGAACAGGGTGATTCGGCGGCCGCGCGCGACCACCACGCCGAGGCGCTCGAACTCAGGACACGCTCCGCCGCCGGCCCGACCATCGATCAGGCCGAGAGCCTGCTCCGGCTGGGAGAGGTCGCGCTCGCGATGGGCGATCTCAGGGCGGCGCGCGAATATATCGATCAAGCCGATGACATCAATCGGCGCCTGCTGGATGCCGATTCCACCGCCAGCGCGACCACCGCGCGGGTCCAGGGGGAACTCAGCCATGCCGCGGGCGACGACCGGGCGGCCGAGCGGCATCTGACCGAAGCGATCGACATCTGGCGCCGGATCGGCACACCGGATTCGCCGGAGCTGGCCCGCGCGCTGGCCAGCCTGGCACGGGTCTGGATGGAGCGCGGCCTGCCGGCTGAAGCCCTGCCGCTGCTGGAAGAAAGTGTTGCGATCAGCGAGCGGGTGCAACCCGACCATCCGCGCACCGCGGACCGGCGCTCGGCGCTGCGAAGATGCCTTGCCACGCTCGGCGGTTGACGGGAGATGTACGGGCGGGCCCGAATCGAAGCCGGTTGGAGCGGCCGCGCCGCCGATCGGAGAGCTGGCCGTCGTCGCGCGCGTCAGCGCGACGAGCCCCTGGCGCCAGTCGACGGTCTGAATCCTCGCCTCATGTCGCGCTGGCCACGACGAGCAGCGGCCCTTTCGACACGACCACCCCACCGCGTTTTTCACGGGTGATCGCAAAGACAACGGGATTGTCGACCGCAAGCTTGGCATCGATCGGTACGATGACCGTCGATTGGCCCGCGGGAATGTCGAATACGCCACCGTCGACCGGATTGCTGTCACGATCCGGGTCAACGACCCAAAGCTGGTATTGGGCCATGGACGGGTCGTTGACCGGCATTCCGCTCAGCAGCAAATAACCTTCCTGCCTCGCGTCGTTCCAGACGACGTCGCCGCTGACCTGCGCGTACTCGGGGTCTTCCGGGGTTGCCCAGGGGATCACCACCGTGCCGGTGGTCTCGGTCATTAAATGTCGCCGAGCTGCCTCGTAATCGGTGCCCGACCTCAAGTCGACAACGTTCGTAGCAAGCAGCATGATGGCCAGCGCCGCCGCGGTCGCCCAGCCCCAGTTCCACTTGAGCTGAGTTGTTTGTGCGGGCTTGAGTTCGACAACGACGTCAGGTTGCGGGCTAAAAAATTGGTCGGCATCCGAAAGCAGTTTGGCTTTCAGTTTTTCCGGCGCTTCTTCGTCTTTGGGAGCGGTCTTCAGACCGAATGCGTTGGCGGCGGCCGCGGCGGCCAGGTCGAAGTCTGGCATATCGTCGACACCGTTCTCTTTCAACAGGGCCTGCAGCCGCCGTTGCTGCTCCTGGCTGCATCCTTCGGTGGCTCGAAGCACCAGCAGATCGATGATTTCAGGATGAAGTTCTTTCATGATGAAGCCCTGCCCGCGATTCCTGGTTCACCCAGCGTTTCGCGGATCCTGGTTAATCCCCTCGCCAAGTAACTCTTGACCGTACCGAGCGGAATGCCGGTTTGTTCTGCGATCATTCGGTGGGACATGCCGAGCCAGGAAGCCATGTTGATGACCTCCTGTTGTTCCGGTTTCATCGTCTGGATGATGTCGACGACCCGTCGGATCTCGGCGGAAGCTTCCAAGACCTGCTGCGCATCCTCTGACAACGTGTGCTCGACTTCGTCGATCGGGCGCGACGCGGGTTCCCGGTCGAGTTTCCGCCGCCGGTCGATCAGGCGACGCCGCGCGATCATCGATATGAAGGTCGCCTCCGACGCCACGTTTTCGTCAAAACAATCGGCTTTTTGCCAGAGTTCGAGGAATATCTCCTGCACCGCTTCTTCCGCGTCTGATTGGTTGGGCAAGAAACGGCGCGACAGCGACCAGACCAGGCCGCTGAAAGTCTCGATGCAATCGGCGACCGCAGTTCGGTCGCCGGTTGCAATGCGTTTGAGGATCGCCGACTTCAACAGCCTAACGGGTCATGGCGTCATTAACCTGCATCCCGCCGTTTCCGTGCAACGAGGCATTGACGTCGTCGAGTGCATAACGAAGCTGCCAGGCGCTCGCCCGAGCGTCGTGTGAACCGGCCGCTTTCATCAGGCCGAGTTCGAGTCGGTCACGCTCACCGGCACTGAGGCTGCCCTCGTGCAACAGCTTTTCGGCAACCGCTTTGTAAACTGCGACCGTGCCCCGCGCGTTGCCGTGGTTGAACATCGGCACGCCGCGTTCGATG
>JBFGYD010000326.1:0-3853 GCA_041587615.1 Lysobacterales bacterium | reverse complement strand
GCTCGAGGCCGGAAAGCGGCCGATGAGCTTCTGGAACGCGTCCAGCGCGATGCGGTAGTTGCCGGTCACGTAGTACGACTCGCCGAGCCAGTACTGGGCGTTGTCGGCGTATTCGCCGTTGGGGTAGCGCTCGACAAAGGCGCCGAACAGGCGCGCGGATTCAGCGTAGCGGCCTTCCTTCAGCGCGTTGAAGGCGTTGTCGTATTCGGACTTCTCCATCGCCGGGTCGACCATGGCGGTGATGGTCTGGTCGGGGGCCTCGCCGATACCGGTGGTTTCGAGCTCAGCGTCGATCGGCTCGCGCACCTCGGGCAGTTCGCCGAAGACGGGATCGGTCTGGACCGGCTCGGCGCCCACCGGCTGCTCGCCAAACGGCTCGTTGCCGAACGGCTCGGTAGCGCCCGGCTGGGTTCCCGCCAGCAGCGAGCCGGGACCGAGGCGGGGATCGCCGGGAGAGGCCATGAATGGGTCGCTGGGCTGCGGTGGCCGGGTCAGCGCGCTCAGGCGCCGATCAAGGTCCAGGTATTGGTCCTGCTGGGCGGACTTGATCCGCTCCATCTCGAAGCTCTGGTCTTCGATCAGCCCGCGCAGGCTCGACAGCTCCTGGCGCAGCTCGTTGATTGCCGCCACCAAGTCGGCCATCGCCTGGCGCTGGTCCTGGTCCTCACCGGCGGTTTCCAGCGCGGTCATCCGCTGCTCGATCAGCTCCATCCGGTCGGACAGGCTCAGGCGCCGCTGGCGCTGCGCGTCTGCCGGGTCCGCAAAGACAACGGCAGCCAGTGCGGCTGCCGTTGCGATGCTCCAAAAAGCGGTGCGGGTCATTGCCGGCGGGTGTAGACGATCTCCACGCGGCGGTTCTTCGACCAGCAGCTCTCGTCGCTGCAGTTGGCCGCCGGCCGCTCCTCGCCGTAGGACACGACCGAAAGCTGGGATCCGGAGCCGCCTTGGGCGTCCAACAGGTCGGAGGCGGCGTTGCCGCGACGCTCGCCTAACCCTAAGTTATACTCGCGGGTGCCGCGCTCGTCGGCGTGGCCTTCCAGGGTCACACGGGCGCCCGGGTTAGCGCCGAGATAGGTGCCGTGGGCCGCCAGGATGTCGCGGAATTCGGGCTTGATATTCGACTTGTCGAAGTCGAAGTAGATCACCCGGCGCGACAGCAGGTTGGTCGGGTCGTCCAGGCCCTCGGGCTTGGTGTAGTCTCCGGCGCCCCGGTAAGCGTTCGGATCCGCCGGCGGCGGCTGTTCGCGCTCACGCGGCGGCTCCGGCTCGGGCTGGGGCGCCGTTGTCGGCTTTTGCGCACAGGCCGCGACCACGGCGCACAGCAGAGCCAGCAGGGTCAATCGGATAGCAGTCTTCATCGTCTAACTCCCCTTGAGAAGTTGGTTGGCAATCGTTGTCGGATTATTCGAGTATCGGCGACCACGCTGGCTCACGAATATGCCCCTCCGAAAAAATCAGCTGGTGCGCGGTACGGCCCGCCGCGGCAGTGCCGTAAACGGGAACTGCCGATAATACACCCTGCGCCCCGTCTCTTGAAGCATAAAGCACCATCCGGCCGTTCGGCGCAAAGCTGGGGGACTCGTCCAGCGGGCCATCGGACACAATTTGCAGCACGTGGGTGCGCGGGTCAAGCAGGGCGATACGGTAGTTGTTTTCGACCCCGTTGACCAGCGCGATGCGCTCCCCGTCGGGGGCGATCGACGCGCGCGCGTTGTAGTCGCCCTCGCGGGTCAGCCGGGTGGGTTTACGCGCCCCGTTGACCGGCACCGAGTAGAGCTGTGGCTTGCCGCCGCGATCGGACGTGAACACGATCGTGGTGCCGTCGGGCATCCACACCGGCTCGGTATCGATCGCCCAGTGCTTGGTCAACTGAACCGAGCGCCGGCTGGCGAGATCCATCACGTAGATTTCCGGGTTGCCGCTGTGCGACAGGGTCAGCGCCAGCCGGCTGCCGTCGGGCGAGAACGCGGGCGCGCCGTTGATGCCCTTGAACTGGGCGATTTGCTGGCGCTGGCCGGTGGCCAGTTCCTGCATGAAAATCGACGAGTTGCCGCTCTCGAACGAGACGTACGCCAGGCGCTGGCCGTTGGGCGACCAGGCGGGCGATAGCAGCGGCTCGCGCGAGCGCACGATCGGCTGCGGGTTCTGGCCGTCGGCGTCGGCCACCATCAGCGAATAGCGCGAGGCTTCGCCCTCGCCGCTGGCGGTGACGTAGGCGATCCGGGTGCGGAAAAAGCCCGGCACCCCGAGCAGCTTCTCGTAGATCGTGTCGGCGATGTGGTGGGCGGTGTAGCGCAAGCCGCCGGGGCGGGCGCTGAACACCAGCGAAAGCAGCGCGTCCCCGCTGACCACGTCGACCAGGTACATCTTGACTTTGAAGCCGGTGGCCGCGTCGCCGTTGATCTCGCCGATAACGATGTAGTCGACCTCGAGCCGGCGCCAAGTGCCGTAATTGATGTCGGCCAGTCGGTAGGGGCGCTCGATGACGTCGCGTGCGGGCAGCGGCGAGAACTGGCCGCTGCGCCCGAGGTCGCCGGCGACCACGGTGGCTACGTCGGTCGGCCCGGGCGGGCTTTCGGCGGCCCAGTAAAACGGCACCACGGCGATCGGCGTGGCGGCCTCGAAATCGGTGGTGATCTGGATCACCAGTTCTTCCTCGGCCCAGGCGGACAGGGGCAGCACCAGGGCGGCCAGCAGGTGGGCGAGCCAGCGAGTGGCGCGATGGGCTATTTCAGTTTTCTTCATTCGGCTCTCTTTGTCATTCATCGTGGACTACAAACTCGAACTTCAGCTGCCGCCGGAACACCGGCTCGTATCCCTTGTAGGGCAGCGGCTCGGAGCGCAGCACCGCGTCGATCACCGAGCGGCGGGTCACCTCGTCGGCATTGCAGCCGCCGACCACGGCGGCCGAGATCACGTCGCCGCCGGGGAGCTGATCGACCTGCACCAAGCAACGGGTGCCCTTGGCCGCGGTCGGCGGGCGGCGCCAGTTCTGGCGCACCATGGTCGCGATCAGCGCGATCCACTCCTGCTGCAGCGTGAGCTGCTCGGCGGTCAAGCGCTGCTGGTCTTCGAACGCCAGCAGTTGCTTGCGCCGCTCCTCTTCCAGCCGCGCCTGGCGTTGGCGCTCCTGCTCCTCGCGCCGCGTTTGAGCTGCGAGGTACTCCTTCTCCTGCTGGCGGCGCTGTTCCTCGGCGGCGAGCCGCTTTTGGCGGATCTCCTCGCGCTGGCGCTCCAGCTCGTCGGCGCGCCGCTTCTCGTCGGCCAGGCGGCGGCTTTGGGCATTGGCCTCGGCCTGGCGCTGGGCCGCCAGGTCCCGCTCGCGCTGCGCCTCGGCCTCGCGCCGGCGTTGCTCCTCGCGGCGTTCGGTCGCGGCCTGGCGTAAAATCTCCTGCTCGGCGCGCTTGCGCTGCTCCCGCGCCTCCAGCAGCGCCGCGGTGTCGACCACGACGGCCTGAATCGTCACCGGAAAATCCGGCTTGATCGTGGTCGAGGTTACGCTCAGGCCGTAAAACAACACCACCGCGCTGCCGGCATGCACCGCCAACGCCTCGACCAGCGCCACCGTCCGGTCCCAGGCCAGCCGCCAGCCGCTCACCGCGTAGCTAGCGTACGCCATCAGCCGACCTCCCCAAAAAAGGGGCCAGGTTCATTTTTCGACATGAAGGCGTCGGCGCCAAGGCCGGCCAGGAATCAAACTCGGCTTCGTGCCAGGATCTGGCGGCGACTTGGCAAAAATGAACCTGGCCCCTTTTTTCGGGAAAAAATGAACCTGGCCCCTTTTTTTTCGCCCCGCGGCCGACCTCCATTTCAAGCCCGCACGCCTGCGAACTCATGGTGAGTCCTCCAGCGG
>JBFGYD010000325.1:0-3864 GCA_041587615.1 Lysobacterales bacterium | reverse complement strand
GGCGGAGGCGAACCTGGTCGTCAGCGACGGCGGAGACTTCATCGTCCGCGACACCCGGTTCGCGGTGCGGGCCGATTACGTCAAGGTTGAACTGGTCTTTTGGCCATGGATCGAGATCGCGCGGCGGCTGTGCATCCAGCCGGTGCGGATTTTTTCCTTCCAGGGCGGGTTCCCGTTTCCGTTCTTTCAACTGTCCGGTGACGGGCTCGCGTTCGGCCAGCCCGGGGCTCAGACCCAATGGGCCAAGGCCGACGTCGTGTTCACCTATCGCGACTGGATCACGCTGTTCAAGCCGCAATACAGCACCCTGAGTGCCGGCGAAGTCGGCAATCTGCTGGACGAGGTCGACGTGGACGACTGCATCGAGGTGTACTTCGTCGACCGCTTCGATCCGCAGGACATGTTCGGCGGCGGCGCGACGGCCGCGTCCGGGTCGGCCTCGTCGAAGGTCCTGTCCAGCGACGAAAACGCCGACTTCGGGGTCGACCTGACCCACCTGGCGCACGAACTGGGGCACGTGATGGATCTCAGCCACCCGCCCAGCAACTCGAGCACCAACACGCTGATGTGCCCGAGCGGATTCAACAACGACAACCCCAAGCGCAACAGCCAGCAGAACAAAGACAACCTGTCCAACCCGCTGTTGACCTTCGCGATCAAGATCCTGTCCGCGGGACCGGATTGCCAGAACTCGGCCGACTGCGGCGCCTGTCCGCCGTTGCCTTGATCGCCGCGTTGCGAAGCTGAGCCCAACTAATAGCGCGCCGGCCGGGTCAACCCCCGGCCGGCGCGCCGATCGCGGCCTCGATCGTGAAGCTCGGGATTTCCAGCGTCTCGCCGTTTCGGTCCCGCTTCAGCACCAGCGCCTCGAGCCGGACCGACGCGCTGGTGGGCACACGCCACGAGCCCGCGTGGGCGGGCGCCGGTTGCCGCAGGCGCCTCGCAACGGTGACGGTCGCCGTTCCCTCGCTTGCGAACCAGGTCGCGTCGACCCGCGGTGGACGGTCCAGGGTGTCGGTGCACCAGTGGTTCAGATCGCTGCCCTGCTCGAGCCGGATGTCCAAACCGGGATCGCCAGCAACCAGCTCTTCCCGATAGGGCAGTTCCGCGCCCAGCGCGCGCCGCAGCACGCCCGGTACGCGAACCGCCAATGCGATGGTGCCCTCCGGGTCCTTTGCGACGAGGGTCTCATCGCAACCGAATCGATCGGAAAGTCGGTCCAGGCGCGCGGTCTTAGGCACGACGGCTTGTTCAGCCCCCTCTCCGCCTGCCCCCGCGCCGTTGCAGGCCACCGCCGCCGCGATTCCGGTCGCCAATAGCCACGCAAATGCCAATCGGCGCCCGAGAGCGCGGTTCATATGTCGTTCTCTTGCCTGAAGATTTCGCGCAGCTTCCGCTGAGCGCCTTCGTTGTCCAGCGCCTCGGCGACATGCATCGCCTGGGTGAAGATCGACCTCATCTGCCACGGTTGCGGATGGGTCGCCACGACTCGCTGGTAGGCGGCCAGGGCCTGATCCGGTTGGTTCAGGTAGAAGTTGGCTTCGCCGATCGTTGCCAGGCACCACACGTCGGAATCCGGCACGCCTTTGCAATGCTCGAGCACCTGGTTCGCCATGGCGGCCGCGGCGGCCGCATCGCGCTTGAAAGCGAACTGCATGAAAGCGACGTTGATGCCGTTGTAGAAAGCCTGTGCCGGATCATCGGCGCGGACCGACAAGTCATAGGCCTGCTGGTACAACTCCAGGGCCTTGCCGGCCGGTGTTTCGGTGCCCAGAGACCACCACACCCGCTTGAAGCGACCGGCTAGCGTGCCCATCGCGTCGGTGCCGCCTCTCTTGCGCCGCTGCTCGAGAGCCTCGATAGCGTCGTCGCGCCGGCCGACGGCTTCCAGCGCCAGCGCCAGCAACACGGCGCTCGGCTCGTCCAGGTCCGCGACGTTCGGCTCCAGTCTCGCGATTGCCTCTTGGAACTCGCCCATCTCGACCGCGACCCGGGCCGCGTTCCACGGACCGCCCGGGGCCGCGTTACCGACGATGGCGTTCACCGCGGCCCGCACGCTCATCGAGTCCGCGGCAGCGGGCTTGACGATTTCCAGGTGATTCCCGGGTACGACGACGCGTTCCTTTTTAGCGAACGGCCCCATCGACGACGTAGCCGGCACGAATTCGTCGCGGTCGCCGGCAACCGACCACAGGCCGAACGGACGCGCCCGTCCTTGCGGCCCTCGGTCGGCGTCACCGAACTTCTGTCGCCAGGCTTCGCGCAGGCTTGGAATGAAATCGCTGTCCAGCCCCATGTCTTCGCTTTGCCGCTTGAACAGCCGGCCGAGGAAACCCGAGGCCTTCGCCAGCCCCGCGCTGGGCGTGCCGTAGAACAGCACATGGGAAATCCGGTCCGTCAGATCGGGAAAGTCGACCAGTGCTTTCTGCACGACCAGTCCGCCCATGCTGTGCGCGATCAGCGCCAGGCGACGATCCTTGAGCGGGGCCTGCGTTGCCCGCGTATGCAGGTAGGTGCCCAGGGTCTCGATCCCGGGGTCGCCCGCCCACATGCCGCGCAGGTCGGGCATCAGTTTCGACGAGTAGCCGAGGCTGTAAATACCCCAGCCGCCGAGACTGGGCGTGTCGCGGAGGAAGGCCGGAAACTGGCCCCAGGTCTTCGCCGCATCGCCGCCAAAACCGTGCACGAAGACAATCGCCGGGCCCGGTTCGGCCGGTTCGAATACCTTGATCAGTTCGGGAGCGCCCATGTCCGTTCTCCTCTGCGGGGAGCGACGCTACGTGCTCGCACCGCTACTCGCGCAGCGGGATCGGATCAAACACAAATCGACCCTCGCCACGAGCTTGTTGCCAACGGCATGATGACGAACAGATTTTGCTGTAGCCCACCCCAGCTTGGCAGTTCCGAGATAAGTCTATCACGGCGCTCGGGGCTACTCGCCGCAGGGCCGTGCCGGGGCGGTGCCACCCAAATATCGCGCCACTTCCTCGTCTGACAGCGGGCGGGTCAAGCGGGCACAGGCGTTGGAAACCACGGCGTCCATCGATACCGGCCACAGGCGGATGCTGCCGCCGGCATCGCCGGTGGCGACCCGGCGGCCGCCGGGCGCGTACGCGACCGCGTGGCCGGCGCCGTCCAGCAGCAGGTGCGCGATTTCCTCGCCTGACTCGATGTCCCAGACCCTAGCCGTGCCATCGAGGCTGACGCTCGCTACCTGCCGGCCGTCGGGCGAGAACGCTACGGCCGAGACCGAATCTTCGTGCGCCATCGTGGCGATGACTTCGCCACTCTCCAAATCCCAGAGCCTGACCATCGCGTCCGCCGACGCGGTAGCGAGAACGTCGCCGCCGGCGGAGATCTCGACGTCGTTGACCACCTTTTCGTGATCGTACTCTTCGATCAGCGTAAGTGAGTCGAAGTCCCAGATCCGCGCGCCCGCCCTGTCGCCGGTGACGATCCGTTTGCCATCGGGGCTGAACGCGACGGCCAGCGCGTTTCGCTTGACCTCCATGGGCGCCGTGGGTATGCCGATGTCCATGACCCAGATTCGCGCCCGGCCGTCGCGGTCGCCGGTAGCGAGGTGCTTGGAATCCGGGCTGACCGCCAGCGCCAGCACCGCCGGACTCAGACCGAGATGCGCCAAACGCATGCGCTCGTGAAAGTCCTCGGCGGAGTATACGCGCGCCATGCCGCCCCTGTCGGCGCCGACAAACCACTCGCCGTCGGGGCTGAATGCGACCGCGTCTACGCGCTCGTCGTGGCTCAGACTGACGAGTTGTTCCAATCGCTCCAGGTCCCAGACGCGAGTCGTCGCGTCCGCGCTCGAACTGACCAGGCGATCGCCGCCGGGCGAGAACGCCAATC
>JBFGYD010000324.1:0-3867 GCA_041587615.1 Lysobacterales bacterium | reverse complement strand
TCGAACAGCGTATCCAGCAAGCCGGCCAGAATCATCGCGTCGGCGATGTCGGAAACGAAGAACTCGTCGAAACACAGGACCCGAACCCGCCGGGCCAGGTTCCGAGCCACCGAGACCAGCGGGTCGCGCTCCTGTTCCGCCGCTGCCAGAGAGTCATGGACGTCCTCCATGAAGCGATGAAAATGAACCCGGCGTTTGGCCGCCAGCGGCAGGCATTCGTAAAAGCAGTCCATCAGATAAGTCTTGCCGCGCCCGACCCCGCCCCAGAGGTACAGCCCTCGCGGCGGTCCCGGCGAACGCAGTCGCCGGAGCAGGCCGACCAGTCCGGGCTTCGCGGTCGAGTCTTTCAGCAGTTCGTCGTAGAGGCATTGGATGCGGGCGACGGCGCGTTCCTGGGCCGCGTCGTACACAAAATCCTCGTCGCTGAGGTCCTGCTGATAGCGCTGCCAGGGCGTCGGCGCCCCGGCCGGACCGCCGTTCATTCGTCTTCGTCAGATTTGAGCTGCCGTCGGATGCCGTTCTTGATCACCCCACGCAGGTCCAGCAGGCGGCGATGAAACGAATGATTCGCGTCCTGCATCTTGATCAGCTGGGGGGGGTCTTCGATCGATTCGGCCCAGGCGTAAACGGCGTCTGCGCTGATCCGCTCGTCGGCGTCGCCCTGAATGACCAGCCACGGACACGGGGGACGGGGCAGGGCCTTGAAGTCGTATTCGTCGACCGGCGGCGCGACCGAAATCAGGCAGCCGACCGGGAGCTTCTGGCATGCGCGCATCGAGGCGTAGCAGCCGAGGCCGAACCCGCCCAGCCAGAGCTGGTCGTCGGGCCGGTGCTCGCGCACCCAGGCCGCCACCGCCAACAGATCCTCGGACTCGCCGAAGCCTCCGTCGAATTCACCGTCGCTGGCGCCCACACCGCGAAAATTGAAACGAACCGTGCGCGCGCCCATTTCACGCAGCGCGCGCTCCATCATGTGCACGACCTTGCTATGCAGGTTGCCGCCGTCGTCCTGTTCGGAGTGGCACAGGATCGCCACCACGGCGATGTCTTCGTCCGGCTCGGGCACGTCGGTCAGGGCCTCGATGTCGCCGACCGGACCGCGCAGGATCACGCTGGTCTGGGTCGCGGGGAACACCTTGGGATGGCGCAAGGGCGCGTCGCTCATGGGGTCCTATTCGTTCGCCGGGGGCCGCCATCATACCTTCTCGCCAGCGGGCAACCAAACCCGCTCCAGCGGGTCGGGCCCGGTCACATTCAAAGCGCACCGGGACCGCTGGCGCGCGCACCGACGATGGACCGGCTCAGTACCTGCGCGGTGCTCCGTAAAATTCACCCAACATGCGGGTTAGCGGTTCATCGGCGTAGGGATCACGACGCTCAGGATCTCCGCGATGGCGCGCTCGGCGTGGCGGTAGGTGTGCGGCTGATCGGCCGGGAAAGCGAGCAGATCTCCGGCGCCGAGTCGGTGGGTCTCGGCGGCGACCAGGACCGCGACGGAGCCCCTGATGCCGCACACATACTCCCGGGTTCCCTTGGCATGAGGGGTCGCGTGCAGGACGCCGCCGGGCCGAAATTCGAGCCGCTCCATCTCCAGTCCGCCGACACGCTCGCCCAGCAGTCGCCAGATCTTGACCCGGCCGCGACCGCCGTCTTTGGTCGGCAGACGGTCGGCCCGGATCAGCGCAATCGCGTTCGGCGGTCGCGCCAGCAAGTCCTCGAGGCTGACCTTGAGCGCGCCGGCCACCCGCGCCAGATTGGCCAGCGAGGGATTGCCGGCGCCGGATTCCATGTGGGTCACCGTGGACCGGGGAATGCCGGCGAGCCTCGCCAACTGTGCCTGCGAGAGCTGGCGCTGAGCGCGCAGTGCGGTCAGGTTGTGGGCCAAGTCGTGGGCCAGGTTTTCTACCAGCTCGGCAATGGTGGCGCCCTCCGGGTGAAACTCAGGCAGGATGCGGATAGCCAATGTATCAGCATAACAGGCAATCTGTCAGCGATGGTAGTCAAAGCCCGAACTGCTACACTGCGGCTTGGCCGTCGAACGTTGGTACGAGCCTGGGCCGCAGCAAGATAACGAATCACTCACACAGGACACCCGCTTGAATTATCTGGCCCACGCGCTGCTCTCCGGACCGGACCCCGGCTGGCGTTTGGGCGGGTTTCTCGGAGACCATGTGCGGGGCGGAGACTGGTGTTCGTACCCGCCGGCGGTGGCCGCGGGCATCCTGCTGCATCGGCGGATCGATTCTTACACCGACCGCCATCCCGCCTTCGGCGCCAGCAGGGCGCGCCTGACACCGACCCTGCGGCGTTACGGCGGCATCGTGGTCGACGTTTACTACGATCATTTCCTGGCGCGGGAATTCGATCGCTGGAGCGATGTGGCGCTGCCGACCTTCGCCCAAGGTTGCTATGAACTGCTCCGCGCCCACCGCCAGATGCTGCCGCGTTCGCTGAAGCGTTTCGCTCGCCACCTGGAGGCCGAGGACCTGCTGGTCAACTACCGCCGGCGCGCCGCGCTGGGTCCGGTCTTTGCGGGCATCGCCGGGCGTCTCAGCCGTCCCGGGCCGGTGGCGAGCGCCGCGGCCGAACTGGAGCACGCCGGCTCGGAACTGGCCGCCGATTTTGGCCGGCTGTTTCCCGATCTGATTCGCTTTGCCGCAGCCGAGCGGCGGCGCCTGGAGCGTGAGTTCTAGCTGCCTGTCGGACTTGGGGGCTCGCGGCGAAGATTCGTGAGGGCGAGCAGCTATGAATTGCCGGCGAACAGCCAGCCGGTGATCGCGTAGCGCTTGAAGCGCGCGTAGCCGGCCACCTGGGAGACGAAATGATGCTGCGGCACGCGGAAGATCGCCAGCGAGTTGAAATCCGGCGCGAAGCAGTCCACCGGTTTGCCCGCGGGGTCGACGAAATGCAGCAGACCGCCCCAGTCCGGCTGCCACTCTAGTGACAGGTTCAGGACGTAGGCGAACCGCCGGTCTTTGCCCTGATAGGTGTCGTCGTGGGTGCGTAGAAAATGACCCGGACCATAACGGCTGGCGTGGGCGTCGGCGCGGACCAGTTCCGGGTCGCCGGTCAGGCGACGCATCAAGTCAATGAATTCGGATGTGCCGATCCAGCGAGCAAAATCCAGCGCCACCGGATCCTCGCCGGGCACCACGTCGCGGCGCTGATAGATGAACGAAAAGCCGGCCCGTGACTGGCGCCGCAGGGTCTCCATCAGGCGCCCGCGAGCGCTCCCGCTCATGCGCTCGAGTTCTGCCGCGCCGATGGCGGTCGGCCCTTGCGGACCGGTCAGGGCGAGATCCCACGAATCCAGTCCCTCGAGTTCGGCACGTAGCGTCTCAGCGGCGGCCGGGTCCAGAAAACCCTGCATCTGGCTTCGTCCGCGGGCCGCCAGCCGCTTTATCTCGGTCTGGTCGATCGCCGTTTCGTTGATTGAAATCATCGCTGCTAGCCTGGGTATTGCACGAGTTGCCGGAATTGTCGGCGAATTTCACGAGTGGAGCTTGGCCGATCGTCCGCCGGGGGATAGCCGTAGCTATCGCCCAAGGGGGATCGGGCCGAGATCCGCTGTGCAATTCGGCGACAAACCGGCAGCGTGACCGTTTGCGACTTCTCCAATCGCTGGGAAACTCACGTAGCACATTGATCTCACTCAGTATATGAGCAACTTCGAGTGGAACTCGTGCAATATCCAGGCTAGCCCGCGCGCCGTGTCACCGCAGGCGGGAGGCGGGCCGTGCGCCTGATATTTACTGGAGGTTATCCACCATCCACTGGACGGCAACCTGGACCTGCTCGTCGGACAGGTCCATGCGACCGCCGCGCGCCGGCATCAGCCCGGCCTCACCCTGGTAGCCCTCGATCGCG
>JBFGYD010000323.1:0-3902 GCA_041587615.1 Lysobacterales bacterium | reverse complement strand
GTCCGCCATCCGGCCCCAGGTCGGCGCGGCGAGCAGGCTGGCCAGCCCGCCGGCGATTACCAGCATGCCCAACAGGCGGCCCGGCGAGCCGATCCGTTGCTGCGCCAGCGCGACGAAATAGGGCGCCGACAGCGCCGAACACAGAAATAATGCGCGGGTCGTCACGAAGCGTCGAAACGGGGCGTCGGTGCGCAGCAGGTCGAGCCGTTTGAGCGCCTCGGTCAGCGCATTGCCGCCGCCCTCGGTTTCCCCCGGGTACTCGCGAATCAGGCTGTACAAGCCGGCGCCGGCAAGCCACAGCCCGCCGGCGAGCGCAAACAGCAGCGCGAAAAAAAGCGGTTTTTCCGGCTGCAGAATTGCGAGCGTCAATCCGCCACCGAAAACCACCGTCACCAGGCCGGCTGCGCTCGCGGACCAGCCGGTCAAGCGCCCGCGCCGGCGTTTGGGCACGGTCTTGCCGAGCACGTCCTTGGAGGCCACCGAGCACAGTCCCCGGGCCAGGCTGAAGCCGGACAGCAGGGCCAGGATCGCCCAGCCGGCGGCGGCGCCTTCGAGCGTCAGCGTTACCGCGCCGATCGCGGTGACGAAGATCCCCTGGCCGATGCTGCCGGCGACCCAGAGCCGCTTCCGGATTTCCATCCGGCGCACGTAGCTGGCAATCACCAGTTGCGGGATCAACGATCCGGATTCGCGGATCGGCACCAGGAAGCCGAGCATCGCCACCGGCGCGCCGAGCACGGTCATGACCCAGGCGAGGATCGTTTTGGGATTGATCAGCGCGTCGCCGAGCTTGGTCAGGAACAGCGCGCCCAGCATCAGCGTAAAGCTGCGCGGGGTCTCGCGGCAGGCCGCCTCCGGGATGTCGGTGCAAACCCGGGCGTCCTCTTCGTTGATCAGCCGCTCGTAAATCGATCCGACGACCCCGTCCAGCGGGATGGTCTTGGATTCGCTCATGCCGCGGACGATATCACGACCTCACCGCGCGCCCGAAAGCGCGTGGCCATAGGCGCGCCGTGCGTGCGACGGCGATCAGGGCGCGGGATAGCGGCGACCGGCGCGTGGCCGGGTGATGAGCCCGTCGCGGCTTTCGAACACGAACTTCAGCGACTGGGTGCGTCCCCAGCTCGTTGCCCGGTAGACCGCGAAGTGCAGGTGCGGCATCGTCGTGTGTCCGGTATTGCCGGAGTAGCCGATCAATTGACCGCGCTGGACCCGGTCGCCCGGTTCGACCACGGCGCCGCGATGTCTCAGGTGGTAGTACTCGCCGGTGGTGCCGTCCGAGTGCAGGATCACGATGAAGTTGGCATAGCGCCCGCAGCCGCGCTCCCAGCAACCGCGGTCGTTGTGTTCCACGACGCGGGCGACCACGCCGCCGCGGGCCGCGTGCACCGGGGTACCGACCGGCATGTCGAAGTCCACCGCCCAGGCCTCTCGGCCGGTGTGGCTGAAGCGCGAGCCGAAGCCCTGCAGCACCCGATACGAGCGCCCGTCGGCGTACGGCAGCCGGTACCGATAGTCGTCGTCATGATCGGGATCCAGGGAGCCCACGGTCCAGTCGAACCAATAGCGGTAGTCGGTTCCTCGATCCGGGTCGATCGCGCCGAAGCGCCGAACCAGGCGGGTCTGCTCGCCGGGCACGGTCAACGTTCGCGTACGACCGCCGCGCGCGCTCAAGTTCCGGGTGCGGACCTCGACGGTCAGCGTGACCGGAAAGGGCGTCAGGTTGCGGGCATAGAACTCGACTCCGGCGGCGGTCTCGAGCGGCTCGACGCAGATAAAACCCAGCGAACACGACCGCGCGTGAAGTGCCCCGACCAGCGGTAGCGTGACCAGTCCCGCGAGCACCCTGCCAACAATACCGTGCATTTTTCTGTAGACCGGAGCCGTCGAGGTTTTGCTGCGGACAGAGCAATTTTCGTTACGGCGGCCCGAACACGCGCCCGAGTCGCAGGAAAAAGGTGCGGTCGCCCGCCTCGCCGTATCCCACCCCGAGATACAGCGGCCCCACCGGCGAGCGGTAACCGAAGTAGACGCTGCCGTGAAGCAGCGCCGATCCGAGATCGATGTCGTCGTAGTCGTCCCAGACGTTGCCCAGCTCCAGCGTGCCGCCGACGTAAGCCGGCAGGAAGCCGCCCTGACCGAACTGGTAGCGGTAGCCGCCCAGCGCCATCGCGAAGTGCTGGCCCGCGAGCTGGTTGAACTCGAGGCCGGACAGCCGGGTGAAACCGCCGGCGCGAAACAGCGCATAGGCCGGTGCTTCTTCGTCCAGCGTCGTGTTCAGGCTCGTCCCCAGTTGGAGGTTGTGCTTGCGCCGCCAGGTCCAGTTGTAGAGGTAATCGACGCTGAGCTGCTGAAAGTGCTCGTCGCTGCCCAGCCCCGCGCGCGCGGCGGTGAACAGCGCCCGGCCGATACCGCCGCTGTTGGGAAAATACAGGTTGTCGAGGTGATCGTAGCGAAAGCGCAAGAACGCCTCGCCGACGTCGAAACTATCGTCCCGAAGATCCGGGTCGCCGATTTTGACGCCGACGCCGCCGACGCCGGCGCGCACCCCGACGGTCAGGTCGGATGAGTTGCCGAACTCCTTGCCGAGGGCCAGGCCGACGTCGGCGCGGGTAAAGGCGACTTCGGCCAGCGTGTCGTCGCCGGCGAAGATCGGAACCGTGTCCCGGATGAAGCTCGCGCTCGGATTCAGGTAATACGGCGAGCCCGCCTTCAGCGGACGGTAGAGTTCGGTGAACAGGCCCGGATCCTCGCCGAGCTGCAGCACCGAGCGCCATTCGCCGCCGACCTTATCGATCGCGGTCTTGAGCAGGCCGACCCGGAAATTGATCGCATTGTCCTCGCCGTCGCTGAAGAAGTTGAGCCCGTACTCGAACAGGTTCGGGGCGCCCGGCTCGGGGCGAACGCGCACCAGCAGGCCGTGATCGTCGCCCTCTTCGATGACCTCGTAGCTGACCTCGCGCAAATTGCCCAGCCCGTAGACCAGGGCGACCCCGCGCTCGACCTGCTCGAAATCCAGCGGCTTGCCCCTGCGCACCGCGAGGCGCTCGCGGATGACCTCGTCGGCGTAATGGGAGCGGTTGTCCAGACGCACGAAACGAATGACCGGCGGCATCCGGCGGCAGGCCTGGACCCGATCCCGATAGCGGGCGTAGTCGGCCGCCGGCAGCGCCAGCGCCGCGAGCCGATCGGCCGCGGCTTGGGCCGCCTCCTCGCCGCGCGCGATCGCGATCGAAGCCAGCTTGAAATCCGCCGAGCCGACCTGGTTGGTCAGGTCCGGGGACAACAGGACGTCTTGCGGCCCCAGATTGTCGGTTTGCGCGCGGGTCGAGTTGTAGACCATCAGATTGGTCAGTTGGGCCACCACCGCGAACGCGTTGCCGAGCTTTTCCCGCGGCAGCAGCGGGCTCGAGACGTTAACCGCGATCACGACGTCGGCGCCCATCCGGCGTACGGCATCGATCGGCAGGTTGTTGACGATCCCGCCGTCGACCAGCAGGTGTTCGCCGGTATCGACCGGGGCGAACACGCCCGGAATCGACAGGCTGGCGCGCATCGCGCGGGCCAGCGATCCGCTGGCGATGACCACCTCGCTGCCGCTGACGATGTCGGCCGCGATCGCGCGGAACGGAATCGGCAGCTCGTCGAACCCGACCGTGTGAGCGTTGGCCAGGGTCAGGCGCTCGAGCAGCAAACTGATCCGCTGGCCGGCCAGCACGCCCTCCGGCAAGATGAACTCACCGTTGCGATAGCCGATCTTCGGGCCGATGAAATCCAGGTCGTCGTCGCGCTTGCGCCGGAACGTGCGCGCCGAACGGCGGCCGGCGTCGCGAAACACGTCGTCCCAGTCCACGGCCGTGTAGCTGGTCTCGATCTCGGTCGCGCTCAGGCCCGTCGCGTAC
>JBFGYD010000322.1:0-3905 GCA_041587615.1 Lysobacterales bacterium | reverse complement strand
GAAGATTACGATCAAATCGGGGCCCTGAAGCTATTGCGGATCGGTTTGCTCACGCCTGACGGGCGGAGCCGATTCGAGCGCGAGAAGAGGATTCTGGCCGAGCTTCGACACCCCCACATAGCCGGGTTGCTGGACGCCGGGACGGCAGAGGACGGTACCCCGTTTATCGTCATGGAGTACGTGGACGGCCAGCCCGTCGACCGCTACGTGGCCAGCCATCGGCCGCCCGTGCGTGAGCTGGTTGCACTGTTTCTCAAGGTCTGCCGCGCCGTGGCGTTTGCCCAGCAGAATCTCGTCGTCCATCGCGACATCAAACCGTCCAACATCATTGTCGATGGCCGGGGCGAGCCCCGGCTGCTGGACTTCGGAATTGCCCGCCTGCTGGAGCAGGAAGACGCTACCGGAACCACCACGCGCGCCTTCACTCCCGGCTATGCGGCGCCGGAGCAGCTTTCCGGAAAGCCGGTGACCATGGCCACCGACGTGTTCGGACTGGGCGCTTCGCTTTACCGGCTGGTGACCGGGCAACCGGCATTTGAGCAACTGGGGCCCTCGGATCCGTGGCCGGCGCCGCACTTCCCCTCCGGCCTGGACCCCGATCTGAAGAACATCCTGGGAATGGCCGTTCAGGAGGATGGGCAGCGCCGCTACCGGGATGCCGCGGCCATGGCCGAAGATCTCGAATCCTGGATTCAGGGACGGCCGGTGCGGGCCACGGGCGATTCCCCGGGATACAAAGTCCGCAAGTACATCGCCCGGCACCGCTTCGGCGTCGCGGCCGGCGCGCTGCTGTTGCTGACCGGCGCCGCGGGTCTGGCGTCCACGCTGTGGCAGTCGCGCGTTGCCCGACAACAAAGTGAACTGGCGATGGAACAAACGACCCGCGCCGAAGCGGCCGCACAAGACGCGCGCGCCGAAGCCGCGCGTGCCACCGCCGTCACCGGGTTCCTGCAATCGATCTTCGATGGCGTCGATCCCTGGCGCAATCAGCAGCGCGCCGTGACCGCCGACGAGCTCGTCGACCAGGCGCTGGGGCGCGTGGATACGGAGCTGTCGCCGTACCCGGCGCTGCAGGCCGACGTGCTGACTTCGCTGGGCGACATTCTGGCAAAACTCGGCCGCTACGACGAAGCCAAGACGGCGCTGACCCGGTCCGTTTCGTTGCTCAGAAGCCACGGCGATGAAGAATCCCTGCTCAACGCCCTGGTCGAACTGGCAGCGGTAAATTCGCGGCTGGACGACCTCTCGACCAGTGAGGCGCTGCTCGCAGAAGCCCTGTCCTTTGGGCTCACTCCCGTTTCCGAGAACCGGGTACAGGCGCGCCTGAGCCACGCGGGACTGCTGTGCGTGCGGTTGGGACGCTGTGACGCGGCGGCCGAGTCGCTGCGGGAAATCGAGTCCCGACGAATCGACATCCAGGCGCTGCCCGGCGGCGACGGGCTGCTCGCGGACCTGACCATGCAGTGGGCTTCATGGGAGTTTGCGAGTGGTAACTACGCCGACGCCGCCGAGCGGGCGCTGGAAGCGGCAGACGCGTATCGCGCGCTGCACGGCCCCGACCACCTCAGCATCGCCCACGCGCTGAGCTACGCCTCATCCGCGTACCACAGCCTTGGCGACAGCGAGCGATCGGCGCCGCTCGAGCGCGAGGCGCTGCGCATTTTCCGGAACGCCTACGGTCTGGAACACCCCGACACGCTGGCGATGGTCGTCGCGGTCGGCACCACGCACAGCAATGCCGGGCGGATCGCCGAGGCGCGCGAACACTACCTGCAGGCACTGGAAGGCTTCCGCGCGATCCACGGAGAAGACCACTCGTTGGTGGCCGCCGCCTGGCGCAACCTGGCCCAGGCCGACCGGCTCCTCGGCGATTACCCGGCAGCCGCGGCGGGCATGGAGCGCGCAGTCGAAATACTCCGGTCGAGCGATTTCCAGGATTATCGCGTTCCTCTGACCGAGGCGCTGCTGGGCAGGATCCTCAGCGAGTGGGGGCGGCGCGCGGATGCCGACGCGGCGTTCACCGCGGGCCTGCGCGGTCTCGAAGCCGCCGTCGGCGCCAGCCATCCCCTGTATCTTCGCATCGACGTAGAGTACGCGGCGCACCTGCTGCGCAGCGGCAGGGCCGAGGACGCCGAAGCGGCTCGGTCCCGACTCGCGTCGACCTACCCGGCGCTCGAGGCCGCGTACGGCAGCGAGAGCGTGTACACGGCCCTGGCCGCTGGCTGGCTGGGGATTGCGCGCCTGCGCGTGGGCGCCGCCGGCGGCCCGGAGCTGCTGACCATCGCCCAGCCGATCCTGGAGCGCGTTCCGTCGCGCTACCGGGTCGAACTGGCAGCGATAAAGGTCGCGTTGCCGTAGTCAAGACTCCCCGCTCTTTTCGATTTCGGCCATTTCCGGACACTCGAATGGCCCAAGATGAGGACTTGTTGCGTATTCCCCGACACGACACCGCTCAATCGAGCATGTCATCAACTGAAAAGGAGGAGGATACGCCATGTCCGTTCAATGGAAGTTGACGAAAACCATTATCGCGCTCGCCGTCTCGGTCCTGCTGCCCGCGCAGGGTCAGGCCGAGGAGGCATCGCTGCGGGTGACACCGCTCGGCGCGAGCCACTATCAGACGGCTGATCTCGCCGCCTACACCCGCCTCGTGACGAAGATCCAGTTCATGATCGAACCGGAGGTCAATCCCTTCGATCCGGGCTTTGTCGATCCCAGCCCTCTGGAGCGGGTGCGCGAGCAGTTCGTCAATCCGCTCGATCCGAATCTGTTCGAGCCCTATGGGCCGCAGGATTTCCCCGGGATCGTGATGACCAGCGCCTGCGAGCTGTTCGCCGAGACCTGGGAGAACCCGTCAGCAGCCGAGTGCGCGTGCGCCGTCTACGAGGACAACGCCGCGATCGGACACTTCAGGGCGCTCGGCGAGGCCACGTTGGCCGGCAACCGCGTCGCCGCGGGCGGGTCCTGCTACTGAGGACAGCGCGTCGGGACCCGGGCGCGAGTTCGCGCCCGGGTCGTTGCTGAGCGTGGCAACCACCTCAGCGGTGCCGTGGTCAGCGCCGCCTTGAGTTCCTGTCCCGTGCAGATTCGTTACGTCCTGTCCTACCTCGCGCTGATTTTGGTCGACGGCGCGTAGCCCATATTTAGATAAAGCAATCTGACCCCGCTGACCCGCGAAAGTGGCACATATCCCCGAGCCGTTCCGTATTCCCCCGTAAGTCCACTCTTTCTCAGGCGAATCATCATGCTCAATCGTCGTTTTTTCCCGAGCTGGTCAACGCTCGCGGCGGTCGCCGTCCTGGTGTTCTGCACCGTTCCCGGATTGACACAGGGCGTCGGCAGCGCGATCACCTACCAGGGCGAATTGCGCGCGCTTGGTTTTCCCGCATCCGGCAGCTACGACTTTCGATTCCGGCTGTTCGACGACGCGTCGTCGGGCAATCAGATCGGTCCCACCTTGGAGCACCTCGAGGTTGCCGTCAGCAGCGGCGTCTTCAGCGTGGCGCTCGATTTCGGGTTCGCTCAGTTTGCCGGGGATGCCCAATGGCTGGAGATCGACGTGCGGCCAGCCGGAGGCGGGGCCTTCGAGACGCTGGTTCCGCGCACCCGGGTGACCGCCGCGCCCTACGCCCTGGGGGCGGTGACCGCCTTGGCGGACTCGGTCACCGATGTCAGCATCGTCGATGGCAGCGTCGGCAGCGACGATATCAACCCCGCCGAGGTGCAGCGGCGCGTCAGCTCAGGCTGCGGCACCGACCAGGCCATGCGGACCGTCAGCCAGGACGGCAGCGTCACCTGCGGGGAACTCGGCGCCGGCACGCTGACCGGGCTGTCCGCCGGCGCCGGACTCAGCGGCGGCGGCAGCAGCGGATCGGTCAGCCTCGGCATCGCCCCGGGCGGCGTGG
>JBFGYD010000321.1:0-3911 GCA_041587615.1 Lysobacterales bacterium | reverse complement strand
GCAGCCTGAGCTCCCGCCAGTCCCCCTGCGGCTTGAGCCAGCCGAGGAGGCCGACGGCGAGGCTGGCGATCACCAGCAGCGCGGCGATTCCGCCCAGGGTCCACAGCAATCGGGGCGACAGCTCGGGGGCCACTTCAGGATTGCTCCGCAAGCGCGCGCCGGGCGCGGTTGAGAACCGTCAGCACGCCGAGCGCCGCGACCACCCACAGGGCCCACCCGAGCCACTCTCCGGGCGGTACTCCGAGGCCCAGCAGCAGGCCCAGCAGACCAAACGCCAGCGCCCGGTCGCTCTTGCCCATCGGCCCGTCATAGCGGCGGCCGGCGCCAATCTGGAGCCCGGCCAGGCCGGTCAACTCGCCGATCAGCGCCAGGATCACGATCGCCAAGACCGGCAGCGCCGGGACCCCCGGAACCAGCGCCAGCGGCAGATACAGAACGCTGTCCGAGACCGCGTCACCGATCTCGTTGAGCAGGGCGCCGAGGCGCGATTTCATCCCGTGCTCGCGCGCCAGCATGCCGTCGATGGCGTTGAGCGCCATCCGCAAGAGCAGCACCGCGGGCAGCGCGAGGAGGGGCCACGAGTGTCCCGGGTAAAGGGCGATCGCGCCGCCCGCCGCGGCCGACAGCACAACCGCGCTGAGAGTCACGGCGTTGGCGCTGACACCGTGGCTCGCGCACCATCGGCACAGCGGCCGCAGCAGGTTTTGAAACGCGGGCTTGAGGTCGTAGACGCTGGCCACGGTGCCGCCCGTCTCGGAAGAGACTACAGCGAGTTGTAGATGAACGTTGCGAGCTGAGCCGGGTTGATGAAACCGCCGCCGAGCGCCTCGTCCCATTCGGCGCTGGGCTTGGCCGCGATCGCCTCGTCCAGAGATTTGCCCGATTCCTTGAGATCTTGGATCCGGTCCCGCAGCGTGACCAGCATGTCGCGGTAGGTCTGGAGACCGGCGCGGTCGGTCAGCGGGCCGTGTCCGGGAATGACCCGGGTCTCGGCGTTGGCCAGTGCGAGACCCTTGTTGAGCCCCGCGAGCACGCCGTGGATGCCGCCGCCGCTATCCAGGTCGATGAACGGATACATCTGGTGGAAGAAGAGGTCGCCCATGTGCAGCACGTTGGCGTTTTCGAAATATACGATCGCGTCGCCATCGGTGTGGGCGTGCGGGACGTGGATCGCGTGTACGTGGTCGCCGTTCAGACGAAGCGTCACGCGCTCGGAAAAAGTGACCACCGGCAGCGCCGCCCGCGGGCTCGGAGGAAAGGTTCTGCCGAGGAACTCATTGAACTGCTCGGTGCTCATCCGCCGGTAGATGTTGTCATGGGCGACGATCACCGCGCCGGCGCCGCCGAAGGCCTCGTTGCCGCCGGTATGGTCGAAGTGCCAGTGGGTGTTGATGACGAAACGCACCGGCTGATCGGTCACCTCGGCGATGGCGGCGTTGATCTTGTCTGCCAGCGGCGCGAACTGGTCGTCGATGATGAACGCGCCGTCGTCTCCTACCGACAGGCCGATGTTGCCGCCGGCGCCGACCAGCATGTAGACCCCGCCGCTTAGTTCGGTGGCCGTCATCTGCACCTGAGAGAGATCCTGCGCCGGGCCGACCCCGGGCAGCCACAAACCGGTCGCAAGCACTCCTAGAAGCGCCACCTTTTTCATCGAATTTCTCCGTCAGAAGATGATCTGTATCTGTCGCGACGGGCCGTCGGCGACGGTCACGGTAATTGTATCCCGCACGCCCTCGGTTGCCCCGGGGACGCCCAGATTGCAGTCCCCCGATCCGTTGATCGTGCACTGAATCGCGTCCAAGAACCCGTCGGTGCCCTCGACCGACACCGTGACCCGGGTGTTCTGCGGCGCGCACGCGATGCGGGCCGTCGCCGTATAACTCTGACCGGGCGCCGGGTCCACCGGCACGGTGAAGAAGTCCGTGATCGTCACGTCCTCCTGCAGGTCGATGTCGAAGTCGGGATAGGGCCCGTCGATCGGTGCGGTGGCGACGTTCGCCTGCGATTCGATCGGCACCTGACCGCGCCCCGGCAACTTGACCGCCACTTCGAGCCGGACGTCGCTGGTGCCCGCGGGCAGCAGGCTGTTGATCGAGTTGTTTTGCTCCGCGATGTCGGTGCACACGAAGTTGTTCCGCGACTGGCCGGCGTTGAACGCGCTGCCGCCGGCGGAGTCGCACGAGAGTTTCGTTGCGTACAGCGCGAACGCGCAGCTCTCGAGGAAATCGGCCGCGGCCACCAGATCCCCGGGGTCGGAGCTGTTTTCGACCATCGCGCTGGCGATCAGCAGGCAAATCTCCGGGATGTCGAGCGCGTCGATCCGGTCGATGAAATCGCAACTGTCATCCGCGGTGTCGACGAACTGGCGGCACGACGTGGCCGGCGCCACGGTCGCCGTGGTCGAGTCATTGGGGATCTGAAGCCGGTACACTCCGTCGCCGAGCGGAATCCCAGGCAGCGGCCGCCCGACCGGATTGTTGCCCGAGCCCGCGAAAACACGGGCCTCGACGATCGCGTCGTCCCGCGGCACGTCGCACTGGCTGATGCTGACGAAGCTGTCATTGGTGCCCTTTTGGTGCGCCGGCGCGGGGGTCGGCACCGCGCTGACCCAGCCGGTCGCCCGACCGGCCCGAGTGGGCGCGCCACGGACCGTCTTGTCGGCGCTCTTGCCGTCGCCGCCGAGGTTTTCGAGCGCGATGGCGACCAGTGACTGCAGGTCACCGTCTTTCGTCAGACCCGAGAATACTGCCGAGTCGGGATCGCCGGTCTGGTCGATGCCGACGGTGTCGCCCTCCTCGGCATCGGTCATTTGGGAGGGCATGCCGTCGGCGTCGGTCAGCACGTCGCCCTCTTTGCCCAGCGGGTCCATCAGCTTCATCGCCGCCAGGCTCTCGGGCGCACCGCCGGCCGATTTGGTGCCGAAGAAATCAGTCTCGTGGCCGTCCATCCGCATCGAGTTCAACAGCAGCGCGTCGGCGGCGTTGGTCGCCAGCGTGTTGATCGGCGGCTGGTCCGGGTCGAACGGAGTGCACGGCACGCCCTGCAGAGCGGTCAGCCGTTGGATCTTGAACTTATCGAAGCCCAGGCCCTTCTCGTTGCCGTAGCTCATGACCCCTGAATTGCAGCCGTCGAAGGCGAACACGTAGCCGCCCCACTTGCTGCGCAGGACGTCGTCCGGGTCGAAGGTCGGCCCGAAAAACGCACCCTCGGTCTCGATCGGGGAGTCGACCACGATCTGGTTGCCCTTGAGCTCACCGATGCCGATGTTCCAAGCCTGGTTGCCCTGGTCGTCATAGGTGAACCAGTAGATCACCGCGGTCACCGCGTTGATGACCTCGATGATCCAGCCCTCGCCGTCGTGGGACGGGTCGTACCAGGACCCGCTGATGCCGGGCCCCACGTTTTCGAGCACCGCTCCTTTCTCGGCCTGCGCGATTGACGTCAGGCGCACGATGTCCAGGCCGCCCGAGCCGAAATCGCCGGGACCCTGATAGTCGATGCGGCCGGCGTTGGGGCCCGAGAACGTGAACGTGAAAGATCCCCACGGTTGGCGGTTGACGTCGTCCGGGTCGAAGTCCGGCCCGAAGGTCGCCCCGCTGGGGATCAGGCCGTCGTCGATGATGATCTGGTCGCCCTCGATCCGGCCCACGCCGACGACCCAGGCCTGCTTGGTGGTCGATCCAGGCGGCGGATAGGTGAACCAGTAGACCACCGCGGTGGTCGAGTCGACGATCTCGATTTTCCAGCCTTCGCCGTCGTGGCTCGGGTCGAACCACGAGCCGCTGATCTCGCCGGTGACCGGATGGCCGCCGCCACCGCCGCCGCTGCAGCTCACCGACAGGCTGTAGTCGCCCTCGATGGCAGGATTGATGATGGTGATGGCGTTGGCAAAAAAGAACACCTCGGCG
>JBFGYD010000320.1:0-3925 GCA_041587615.1 Lysobacterales bacterium | reverse complement strand
GTGGCAGGCGCCCGTCGGTCCGGTCATCATCAACCTCGTGAAGACGCTGAATGAAAAAGAAGGCGACGAAACCGAAACCCTCCAGTTCGCGTTCGGCAACTTCTTCTGAGGCCGTGCGGTGCGCGCCAGGACGTCGCTAGCCCTGCTGCCGCTGCTGGTGACGCTCGCCCCTGCCTGGGCGCAGACCAAGATCGGATACGTGGACTGGGAGGAACTCATCGAGAGCGCGCCCCAGATCGGGGTCGCCCGGGATCGGCTGGACGCCGAGTTCCGGCCCCGCAACGAAGCCATCGAGGACAATGAGAAAGAGCTTCGGGAGATGGAAGAAAAACTGGTCCGCGACGCCGCGGTCATGAGCGAAGAGGTGCGGCAGACGCTGGAACGCGCGATCCGCGCCCTGCGCCGCGACGTCCAGCGGGACAAGGAGGACCTGCGCGAAGAGCTCGACTATCGGCTGCAGGAAGAGCGCCAGCGGGTGGAGCAGGAAATCTACGAGATCGTGCGCCGTTTCGCCGAGGACAACGGCTATGACCTGATCATTCCCGGACCGGCGCTGTACGCCAGCGACGCGGTCAACCTGACCGAGCAATTGTTGGCGCGGCTGCGCTCGTCGTTCGAAGCCACCGCGGCCGCTCCGGATCCACCTTCGGAGCAATAGCCGATGCGGGCTAGGTCCGTCACGCTGGCCGAATTGGCCGCCGAGCTGGAGCTGGACTATCGCGGCGATCCGGCCACCGAGGTCAGCGCGCCCGCGACGCTGGAACGAGCGGGCCCGCGGCATCTCAGCTTCCTGGCCAATCCGCGCTATCGGCGCCACCTCGAGTCAACCCGGGCCGGAATCGTGGTGCTGGCCGAAGAGCACCTCGCCGCGTGTCCGTGCGCGGCTCTGATCAGCCCCGATCCGTACGCCGCTTTCGCGCGCGCCGCGACCCGCTTCGACAGCTCTCGCGATTTTGAGCCGGGGCTGCACGCAAACGCGGTCGTGGCGCAATCCGCGCGGTTGGGTCGAGACTGCCGGGTCGCCGCCGGGGTGGTCGTCGAGGCCAACGCGCGGATCGGCGACCGGGTTCACCTCGGCGCCGGCACCGTGGTCGAGGACGGCGCGGTCATCGGCGATCAGTGCTTTATCGGGCCGCGGGTCACGCTGTGTCGGGGAGTCACGCTGGGCCAAAGGGTGCTGGTCCACCCCGGAGCGGTAATCGGGGCTGACGGCTTCGGCGTGGCCATGCACCGGGAGCGCTGGATCAAGGTGCCGCAACTGGGCTCGGTCGTCGTCGGCGACGACTGCGAAATCGGGGCGAACACCACGATCGACCGCGGCACGCTGGACGACACCGTGCTCGAGGAAGACGTGCGGCTGGACAATCAGATCCAGATTGGCCACAACGTCAAGGTCGGCGCCCATACGGCGATGGCCGGCTGCGCGGCGGTCGCGGGCAGCGCCCGGATCGGATGCTATTGCCTGATTGGCGGTGGAGCCGGTATTCTCGGCCACCTCGAAATCGCCGATCGAGTGACCATAACCGCGATGAGCCTGGTCACGCATTCGATTCGCGAAGCGGGCGTATATTCCTCCGGGACGCCGCTTCAGCGTAACCTTGATTGGCGCAAAAACGCCGCCCGCTTGCGCCAGCTGGACGCGCTCGCGAGACGGCTGAAAAAATTAGAACAGGACTGAGCACATGGCAGCAGACCCCGATCAACAAAAGCGCGTCGACATCGAGAAGATCGTGCGTCTGCTGCCGCACCGCTATCCGTTCCTGCTGATCGACCGGGTGATCGATTACGAACTCCATCGCTGGCTCAAGGCGATCAAAAACGTAACCATCAACGAGCCCTTCTTCACCGGCCATTTCCCGACCTATTCGGTTATGCCCGGGGTCCTGATTCTCGAGGCGATGGCGCAGGCCTCCGGGGTGCTGGCGCAGCTCGCGGTGGAGCAGAACCCTTCCCGCAACCCGTTGTTTTACTTGGTCAAGATCGACAAGGCGCGATTTACCAGGACCGTGGTGCCGGGGGATCAGCTTCTGCTTGAGGTGCACCAAAAGCGCATGCTGCGCAAGATGGGTCAGTATGAATGTACCGCTTACGTCGACGGCCAGGTGGTGACCAGCGCCGAGATCCTGTGCGCCGAGCGGAGCGGCGAGACGTGATCGACCCGCGGGCCGCGGTCGACCCGGGTGCAGAACTGGCCGACGACGTCGAAGTCGGGGCGTTTGCCGTGATCGGACCCAACGTGCGCATCGGATCGGGTACCGTCGTCGGTCCGCACGTGACCATCGAGGGACCGACCCGAATCGGCAAGGACAATCGGCTGCACTCGTTTTCGTCCCTCGGCAGCGATCCCCAGGACAAGAAATTCGGCCGCGAACGGAGCTGGCTGGAGATCGGCGATCGCAACACGATTCGCGAATTCTGCACCTTTAACCGCGGCACCGAGGGCGGCGGCGGCGTCACCCGCATCGGCAACGACAACTGGATCATGGCCTACGTCCACGTCGCCCACGACTGCCAGGTCGGCAATAACACCACGTTCGCCAATGCCGCCTCGCTGGCGGGCCACGTGGTGGTCGAAGACGATGTGATTCTCGGCGGCTTCACGCTGGTGCACCAGTTCTGCCGCATCGGCCGCCACGCGTTCACTTCGATGGGCAGCATCATCAACCGCGACGTGCCGCCCTACCTGACGGTAGCCGGCAAGATGGCCGAGCCGCGGGGCATCAACAGCGAGGGCTTGCGCCGGAGCGGGTTCAGCGCCGGGCGCATTGCCACGATCAAGAAGGCCTACAAGCTGCTGTACAAGAACGGGCTCAAGCTGTGCGACGCGGTCGATAGCCTCGAGCAACTACCCGACGAGGCGCGCGACATTCAGCCGATGGCGGACTTCATCCGCAGCTCCAAGCGCAGCATCGTGCGCTAACCCGCAAGTTGCATGAGCAGGAGGTTTGTTCTGGTCGCGGGCGAAGCGTCGGGTGACCGCCTGGGCCAGGCGCTGATCGCGGACTTGAAGCGGATTTATCCGGACGCCGAGTTCGCCGGGATCGGCGGCCCCGAAATGCGCGCCGAGGGCATGGTCTGCTGGCACGAGGCCGCGCAACTGGCTGTGATGGGGCTGACCGAGGTGCTGGCCCACCTTCCGCGGCTGCTGGCCCTGCGGCGCCGCCTCGCTCGCCGGGTGTTGGCCGCGCCGCCGGACTGCTTTGTCGGCATCGACGCCCCCGATTTCAATCTGGCGCTGGAGCGGCGCTTTCGGCGCCGGGGGATCAAGACCGTGCACTACGTCAGCCCCTCGGTCTGGGCCTGGCGCGCCCGGCGGGCTGTCCGCATCGGTCGCGGCGCCGATCTGATCCTGACCCTGTTCCCGTTCGAACCCGCGATCTACCGATCTCTCGGCGCGACCGCTGAGTTCGTCGGCCACCCGGCGGCGGAGTCGCTACCGCTGGAGCCCGATCGCGGCGCGGCGCGCCGGACCCTGGGCGTGCCGGAACAAGCCACCGCGGTGGCGCTGCTCCCGGGCAGCCGTAGCGCCGAACTGGCGCGGCTCGGCGACCGCTTTGCGCAAGCCGCCGCCCACCTGGCGGAAAGCCGGCCGGGGCTGGTGTTCCTGGCCCCTTGTGCCAGCGAAGCCACCCGGACCGCGTTCGCGCGCAGCCTCGGGGCGCACGCCGGTGGCCTGGACGTGCGAGTGTTCGACGGCCGCGCGCAGGTCGCGCTGACCGCCGCGGACGCGACTCTGGTCGCCTCCGGCACTGCCGCGCTGGAGGCGCTGCTGTGCCGCTCCCCGATGGTGGTGGCCTATCGCATCGCCCCGCTGACCCACTTCATCGTCAAACGCCTTGGGTTGCTGAAGATCGAGCGCTATGCTCTGCCCAATGTGCTGGCCGGCAAGCCACTGGTGCCCGAGTTGATGCAGGATCAGGCCACC
>JBFGYD010000319.1:0-3936 GCA_041587615.1 Lysobacterales bacterium | reverse complement strand
GGGGTGCGCAGCTCGTGCGACACCCGGGCCACGAAGTCGTTGCGCAATCGCGCCAGCGCCCGCTCGCGAAGCAGCAGATAAAAGGTCGCGCCGATGACCGCCAGCGTGACCGCGATCAGCAGCAATAAAAGCGGCAGGCGCGAACGGGGCAGGCCGCCGATGATCAGCGAATCGGCAAACTCCGGGTTCACCGACGCCTCGACCAGGTAGCCGCGATAGATGCCGCCGTAATCGTCGTTGACCTCGAGCGTGTGGCGCAGGTACGGATCGTAGCGGCCGGGCGATTCGAACAGCACCCGCCCCGACGGATCCTTGAAGCGCAGGTGGATCGCGCGATTGCCGTCCATGCGCCGCGCCAGCACGTCGGGCAGCAGCGCCTCGTTGGCCCAGACCCAGGCATACGCGGGCGCCAGCGCGGACGCCTCCAGGCCCGTCACCAGGTAGCCTCCCGAGGGCCGCGGATAGACCGCATAGGCGTGCGTTGATTCGCCGCGATCCACATGGACCACGACAAACGGAAGATCGCTGCCGAGACCGGCCAGCGCGGGGGAGTCCAGCACCTCTGGCGGGAATGGTTCGTCGGCTGAGACCCCCAGCAAGGGCACCGGCGCCGCGTCCTCGCCCACCCACGACCACAGCGTCGAGATGGCGGCGCCCGGTTCGATGCCCTTCACCGGCTGCTCGTGTCGCGCCAGCACCTCACGGGCGTGCGCGGCCGGGTCCGGCGCGGCGACGACGAGCTGCCGGCCCAGCCGATGGAGCACCGAAAATCCGACCCCCACCTGGAGCTTGCGGGCGTATTCGGCGGCCGCCAGGGCCGCGTAGTCGCGCAGCACGCGCTCCGCGGCCGCGAGCTGCGAACGGGCCGCGCGCACCGTCTGCCAGGTCAATGCCGCCAGCAGGATCAGGCTCAGCAGCATCAACCCCAGCAGCAACACCGTTCCGCGCCTGGGCCGGGTTTCGCTCATCGTCCTATTCTGTTGGCGCGGCTTGGCGCTGACAACCGCGTGCAGGCCGGAGCCACCGATTCCTGACCGATCGCTAACCGCTTCCGAACCTGCACGGACCCACCGGCCCGACGGGCGGGCTAGGATCGGCGGCAGTCGAAATCAGGAGTTCCACATGCACCCAATCAGCCGGCTCATGCTATCGACGCTGCTGTTGGCGGCCACCGGCACGGCGGGGGCCGAGGACAAGAAGGACATCTTCGCCGACCCGCAGAACCTCAAGGTATTGCCGGAGGACATCAGTCCCCAGGACCTGCGCAGCACGATGCGCGGATTCGCGATGGGGCTCGGCGCCCGCTGCGAGACCTGCCACGTGGGCGAACCGGGGCAGGATTTGTCGGAATTCGATTTCGCCTCAGACGAAAAAGACACCAAGCTCACCGCGCGCCAAATGCTGAAGATGGTGGCAACGATCAACGAGGACTTTATCGCCAATCTGGAAGGCGAGCGCGTCCGGGTGACCTGCGTGCGCTGCCATCGCGGCGCGCTCAAGCCGCTGTTGACCGGCGAGGTGTTGCACGCCGAGCTGGATAACGGGGTCGACGCGCTCAAGGCCAAATACCTGGAGCTGCGCGAGAGCTACTACGGCACCCACAGCTACGACTTCAGCGAGCCGGTGCTGATCGATCTGGCGCGCACCGTCGGCCTGGGCGGCGACCTGGACAGTGCCGAGGCCATCCTGAAGCTCAACCTGGACTATTATCCGGACGGCTTCCAGACCCACTTCACGCTCGGCGAGGTATACGTCCGCAAGGGCGACAAGTCCGCGGCTCGCCGTCATCTGGAGCGGGCGCAGGCGATCAACCCGCATCCGATGATCGAGGCGCGCCTGAAGCGACTGGATGAGAGCGCGGGCTAAAGGTTGCGCCGCGGCGGCACCAGGGTGTTGCCCAGCAGCAGCCCGCCTACCAGCGAGGCCAGCACCAGCAGCACCGACAGCGCCGCGGCGAGACCCTGCTCCAAGTCATGCGAGAACAGTAGCGTCAGCGCCCGGTAGCCCAAGCTGCCGGGCACCAAGAGGATGATTCCCGGCAACCGCGCCAGGGTCGCCGGTCGGTTGGCGATCCGCGCGTAGGCATTGCTGAGCGCGGCCACCGTCAGGGCCGCGACGAACACTCCACCGTCGGGGCCGAGCGTCGCGGTGGCGAAGTAGTTGGTCGTATAGGCCGCCAGCGCGGCGCCGATAACCACCGGATAGTCCTTCGGTCGGGCCTCGAAAAGCACCGCGAAACCGATCCCCGACAGGGCCACCAGCAGCCACCCAAACCAACCCGGCGGCGGGGTGCCGGGGGCCAACGGACCGAACCCCAGCGCCTGCATGATCTGGGTCGCGAGCACGACCCCGAGAGCGAGCTTGATCAGCACCACGACCGCGCCGGCAAAGCGCGCCGTTCCCGAAGCCAGGTGGCGGGTGGACAGCTCGGTGATCGCCACCGTCAGGTCCAGGCCCGGCATCAGCACGATCAGCGCTCCGATCACGATCAGCGGCACCTGCGATGCACCCACCAGCGGAGCCAGCAGGTAGGCGAGCGCCGTGGCGAGGAACGCGGCGATCGGTTCGAAACTGCCAAGGCCGTGCAGCGGCGTCGCCAGCCGCAGGCTCAAGGCCCCGGTCAACATACCGAGCGCCGCCGCGAGACTTAGGTCCATCCAAGAGCCGTTCAGCAGCGCGGTCACCGCCGCGCCGACCAAGCCCCAGGCCAGCAACTGCACCGGCAACGACCTGAGCGGCGCGCTCCCGGCTATGTCCTTGAGCCGTTGCGTGCCGGCCTCGGCGCTGAGATGACCCGCGGCGACGGCCTCGGCGACCGCGTCGACCGCGCACAGTCGGCCCAGGTTGACGGTGCCGGGATTGAGCCGCATCAGTTCCGACGGCATCGCGGCCAGATTGTCGTCCGAACCGGGTTCGCGAAACGTAATAAAGGCACTGGTCGGAGTCGAAAAAACCTCGCACGAAAGCCCGACGCGCGCGGCTACCGACTTGACCGCGTCCTCCAGCCGGTGGGCGCCGGCGCCCGATTCGTGCAGACTGCGGGCGAGCAATTTGAGGAACCGGGCTTCGGGACTGACCATCGGCGGGACGTGGCTGGGCGGGGCGCCGAGTATGGCCCAGGCCGATGGCCGGCTCAAGCGCGCAACCCCCTCGTGGGCTAGCCGACAAATCCCACAGCTCGCGCCATATGCCGGCTGATCCCGCGATTCTCCCGCGACATGCGGGATAATGACCTCATGAGCCAGTCAATGCGCGCGATGGTGCTTGGCGGTCCCGGACGGCCGCTGGAATTCGAGCATCGGGCCGTCCCGGTGCCGGCTCCCGACCAGGTGCTGCTCGAAGTCGAGGCCTGCGGGGTCTGCCGCACCGACCTGCACCTGCTCGACGCGGAGCTGCCGGACATTCCGTACCCGATCGTTCCCGGGCACCAGATCGTCGCCCGCGTTGCCGCGGCCGCGGGAGACCTGGCGACCGGCCAACGGGTCGGCGTGCCGTGGCTGGGCTGGACCTGCGGCCAGTGCCGCTACTGCGCCGACGACCGGGAAAACCTCTGTGATAAGGCGCGCTTCACCGGCTACCAGCTCGACGGCGGCTTCGCCGAGTTCGCGCTGGCCGATCCTCGCTACTGCCTGCCGTTGCCCGACGGCCCGCCGGCCGAACGGCTGGCGCCGCTGCTGTGCGCCGGGCTGATCGGCTATCGCAGCCTGCGTCTGGCCGGTGACGGGATCGAGCGCCTGGGCATCTTCGGCTTTGGCGCCGCCGGCCACCTGGTCGCGCCGGCCGCGATCCATCTCGGCATCAAAGTCTACGCATTCACCCGCCCGGGCGACGACGCCGGGCAGGCGTTCGCCCGCGATCTCGGGTGCACCTGGACCGGGGGCTCGGATGAGACCCCGCCGCAAACGCTCGACGCGGCGCTGATTTTCGCGCCGGTCG
>JBFGYD010000318.1:0-3941 GCA_041587615.1 Lysobacterales bacterium | reverse complement strand
GGTTAAAGTGATTGACACATAATAAGTGCGCACGTATTATGTGCGAATGAACCTGACGCTGTCGATTGACGAAAAGATCGTTGCCGAAGCAAGGCGCCTCGCGGCTCGCCGGGGCACGAGTCTCAACCAACTGGTTCGCGACTATCTCGAAGAGCTGACCCGGGTGGGTGACGCCGAGTCAGTGATCGAAGAACTCAACAAGCTCTGGGCCGAAAGTGCCGGCCGCTCGTCGCAACCCTGGACCCGCGACGAGTTGCATGAGCGGTCCTGAATTCGTTGATACCAATATCCTGGTCTATGCCGACGACGCGCGAGACCCAAAAAAGCAGCAGCGAGCGCAGAACCAGATTCGGCGCTTGTTGAGCGAAAGAAGGGGCGTGGTGTCGCTGCAGGTGTTGCAGGAGTACTTCGCGGCCGCGACCCGGAAACTGGGCCTCAGCAGTGAGGCTGCGAGGCAGCGCGTGGTGCTGTATTCCAAGTTCGACGTCGTGATCTTGGCCCAGCCAGATCTACTGGCATCGATCGACCTGCATCGACTTCACCGCGTATCGATCTGGGACGCGCTGATCCTGCGCGCCGCGCTAAACGCGAACTGCGCTCGTTTGCTCACCGAAGATCTCAACTCCGGGTGGACCCTGGAAGGCCTGACCGTGGTCAATCCCTTCGTTGACTGAAGGGTTCAGTCTCGCGCGAGGCTTTGACTACGCAAATGATCTGCGAGCGGATGCAGTGCCTCGAAGCGCCCGCACAGCGCCTCGGCCCAGCGCAGGCCCTGGTCGATCTCGTCCCCGAAACGGGCCTCGGCCTCGCGCAACTCCGCGGCGCGCGAGGCCGGATTGTACGGGGATTCCGGGTCCTTGGCATAGGTCGTAAACAGGGGCCCCCGGACCAACGCGCCGAGGTCGGCACGCGCGACCTCCCAGCCGAGAAAACCGCAGGCGGCGGCCAGCCCCTGGACCGGGTCGTCCAATAGCGCTTCGAAATCTACGAGCAGCGCGCGCGCTGGATCCTGGGCCGTGAGCCAGGCCATGTTGGAAACCCAGCTCAGCGCCGCCTGGTGGGCGTCGTTCAACTCATACAGCCGGATCGAATCATCCCCGAGAATCCGGTGCAAATCGGCCAATCGGGACGCGGCGAAGTGCGCGGTCTCGCGGCGCTTGCCGGCATCGCGCAGCATCGCCGCAAGAAAACTCTCCAGCGGGATGAACATCAGCAGCCCGCGGTTGGCCGGATTCAACGCGAGCATTTCATCGGTCAGGTTGGAGCAGTCGCTGCTGGCCTTGACCAGGTTGCGGCCTGAAGGCTCGAAGCTGCGCGCCAGGAGGCCGCCGACGAACCCTCTCAGAGATCGGTATCGTGCGTCGTCAACGTGGCTCAGCGGGGATGCCAGTTCGCGCCGCATCCGGGCCAATGCCCGCAGCGGCGGCGGCTCGCGCAGCGCCAGCGCGCCCGGGAGCTGTTCGACCGCACGGCTCATCATGGTCGAACCGCAGTGACCGACGTGAAAAAGGTAGTGGCAAGCACGCGAGGTCAGCAGAGGCTCGAGTGCCGCCACCGTGGGCCACAGCTCCAGCACGTGAGCGCGCGGGCGATTCGCCTTGAGTCGCTGGTCCATAAAGATCGAGTCGCGATAGACGCGCTCGTCGACCTCGAGGAACTGCGCCAGGCCGGCGACCGGGTCGAGCTGCGCCAGTAAATAGCGCGGGTCGCGCGCGACCGATTCCAGCAGTGCGTTAGCCCGCATATCGCGTGGATTGAAGGGTCAAAGATCGGGATCCACGTATCCGGCTGGCCGCTCCGAGCCTTCGCCGAAGAAGTACTTCTCCATCTCGGTTTCGAGGAACTTCCGATGGGCCGGGTCGATCGGCGACAGCCGGTTCTCGTTGATTAGCATGGTTTGGTGCGCGAGCCACTGCTGCCAAGCCTCTTTCGAGACCTGGTCGAAAATGCGCTCGCCCAGCGGTCCGGGATAGGGCTGAAAATCCAGCCCTTCGGCTTCGCGCTTCAGTTTGATGCAGTGAACGGTTCTTGCCATTGAATGTTCCCTGAGAAGTAATCGTCAACGAAGCGCCGGATCGGGCGCGGCAGCCCCAGTTCGGCCGCCTGTTCGGGCCCGCACCAGCGGCTCTGAGCCGATTCCATTATAGAGGGAGGCGCGTCGGCGGCGGGGATCAGCAGCGGGGTCAGGTTCAGTTTGAAGTGGGTGAAGCCGTGATGGATCTCCGGTCCCAGCGCGGCCGCCGCGTCCGGCTCGGCCTCGCTCAGCGGCAGGCTCCACAGCCCGCCCCAGATGCCGGCCGGCGGCCGCCGCTGCAGCAGCAGCTCGCGCGGACCCCGCTCGTAGACCAACAGGTAGGAATGCCGCAGCGGGCGAACGCGCGGCGGTCGGCGGCCGGGATAGGACTCCGGCCCGCCGCGTCGATACGCCTGGCAGTCGCCCGCGAGCGGGCAGCGCTCGCAGGCCGGTGCCCGCGGCGTGCACAGGGTGGCCCCCAGATCCATGATCGCCTGGGTGTAAGCGGCAACGTTCCGGCGCGGGGTGTGCTCGTCCGCCAGTTCCCACAGGCGCCGCTGCACCGCCGATTTGCCCGGCCAGCCGTCGATCGCGTGGTAGCGCGCCAGCACCCGCTTGACGTTGCCATCCAGAATCGGATAGCGCAGGTCGCGGCTCAGCGCGAGAATCGCGCCGGCGGTCGACCGTCCGATCCCGGGCAGCGCCACCAATGAGTCGTAATCGTCCGGCAGGTCCCCACCGTGCCGCTCGACGCAGATCTTGGCCGCTCGGTGCAGGTTGCGCGCCCGCGAGTAGTATCCCAGCCCGGCCCAGAGCGCCAGCACGCGGTCCTCCGGGGCCGCTGCGAGTTCGGTCAGAGTCGGCAGCGCCGCGACAAAGCGTTCGAAATAAGCGATCACGGTCGCCACCTGGGTCTGCTGCAGCATGATCTCGGACACCCACACGCGGTAGGGGTCGGGGGCGCGCTGCCACGGGAGGTCGTGGCGGCCGTAGTGTTGGGACCACTTGAGGAGCGCGCGCGAGAATGCGTCCACGTCAGTCCGCAATGAGGAACCGGTTCAAGATTCCCGCGGGTCGGCCATCAGCGCATCGACAAACGCCTCGGCGTCGAAATCGCGCAGGTCCTCGGCCGACTCGCCGACCCCGATCAGGCGGATCGGGAGGCGGTGCTTCTGCGCCAGCGCGAACACGATGCCGCCCTTGGCGGTGCCGTCGAGCTTGGTAATCGCGATCCCGTCGATCCCGACCGCGGCGTTGAACTCGGCGGTCTGGGCCAGCGCGTTTTGGCCGGTGCCGCCGTCGATGACCAGCAACGTCTCGTGCGGTGCTTCGGGGTCGAGCTTGCCCAGCACGCGCTTGATCTTTTTCAGCTCCTCCATCAGGTTGGACTGGGTGTGCAGGCGGCCGGCGGTGTCGGCGATGAGGACGTCTGTCCCGCGCGCGCGCGCCGCCTGCAGGGCGTCGAACACGACGGAGGCGGAATCGGCGCCCGGCTGCTGGGCGATGACCGGCGCGTCGATTCGGTCTCCCCACTGCTGGAGTTGCTCGATCGCCGCGGCGCGAAAGGTGTCGCCGGCGGCCAACAGCACGCTGCGCCCTTGTGACTTGATGCGCTGGGCCAGCTTGCCGATGGTCGTGGTCTTGCCGACCCCGTTGACCCCGACCACCAGGATCACGTGCGGCGCGTTGGCGGGGTCGATTTGAAGCGGCTGCTCGCAGGGGCCGAGGATCTCGATCAGCTGGTGCTTCAGCGCGGCCAGCACCGCCTCGCCGTCGCCCAGCTCGCGCCGCTTCACCGCGCCGGTGAGCGCGTCGATGACCTCGAGCGTGGTCTCGGCGCCGACGTCGGCGCTCAGAAGCAGGGTTTCGAGTTCCTCGAACAGCTCCGCGTCGAGCTCGCGTTTGAGGCGGAACAGCGAGCGCAGCC
>JBFGYD010000317.1:0-3953 GCA_041587615.1 Lysobacterales bacterium | reverse complement strand
GATGTCGCCGGCGCTCCGCGGCTCCGGCATCCCGGCTATCGAGCAGACCCGACCGCCCTTGGACAGCACCTGAAACGAACGCATCAAGGTATCGGCGCCGACCGTGTCGAGAACCAGATCGAGTTCTTTGACGCAGTCTTCGAATCGGTGCGCCCGGTAATCGATGATCTGATCGGCCCCCAGACGCCGCACCAGCTCGACCCCGCGCGGGCTGACCGTGGTCGCGACGAAGGCGCCCTCCAGCCGTGCCAGTTGGATCGCGATGCGCCCGACCGCGCCGGCGCCGGCGTGGATCAGCACCCTTTGACCAGACCGGAGAGCGCCCCGGTCATTGAGTGCCTGATAAGCGGTCAGTCCGGCGAGCGGCACGCCGGCGGACACGTCCAAACCCAGATTGGCCGGCGCCCGGGCGACCACGGCCTCGTCCTCTGCCACCCATTCCGCCAGCCCACCCATACGGCGCTTGTCAAGCCGCGCATAGACCCGGTCGCCGATTTCGAAACGATCTGCGCCGGGGCTGAGTTCGGCAATGGTGCCGGCGATTTCGTTGCCGGCAACGTGCGGGAAGTGAAGCCGCAACACCGGCCGAAGCAGACCGTTTCGAAGCTTGAAATCGAGCGGGTTCAGGCCGCAGCAGGCCACCTGGATCAGGACTTGCCCCGGCCCGCATTGCGGCTTTGGCAGGTCGGTCAGCGCGAGCACCTCGTTGCCGCCATACCCGGTTTGGACGATGGCTTTCATCGCGCTACTCTAACCCACCAGACCCAACGTGCCGGGAGATCGGCGATGCCGGGAGATTGCCCGAGACTGCTTTGGCGATCAGGATTGCAGCGGCGAGGTGCGCTGGATTGCCGCGTGACCGGGCGATCGGGCCGAGGAGCAGCGGCTCGCGTGTTCCTGTGACTCGAAAACTGATCGACCTTCTATCGCCGGCCGCGCCGGCCCCAACCGCTAAAGGAGCTTTCGTATGCAGGGACTGATGATGGACACGCCGCTGCTGATCTCGTCGATTCTGAAATTCGCGGAGCGCAATTATCCCGATCGCCAGATCGTTTCGGTCACCACCGACAACCCTCGCCATCGGTACCGCTTTCGCGACTGCTTCGCCCGCGCGCGGCGGCTCGCCAACGCACTCGCCCGGCTCGGAGCCGAACGCGGTGACCGGGTCGGAACGCTGGCTTGGAACGACCATCGCCATCTGGAGCTGTATTACGGGGTCTCGGGCAGCGGTTTGGTCTGCCATACCATCAACCCGCGGCTTTATCCCGAGCAGATTGCGTTCATCGTCAACCACGCCGAGGACCGCTGGCTGTTCGTGGACCCCCTGGTCTGGCCGCTGGTGGAGAAACTGAAACCCCATCTCGGCGCGGTCGAGCGCTTCGTGGTGATGACCGATGCGGCTCACATGCCGAAAACCGAGCACGCCGACGTGGTCTGCTACGAGGATCTGATCGCCAACGAATCGGAGCACTTCGACTGGCCTCGCCTGGACGAGAACAGCGCCAGCACGCTGTGCTACACGTCGGGGACCACCGGCGACCCGAAGGGCGTTTTGTACTCACACCGCTCCACGCTGCTGCACGCCTACGCCGGTTGTATGCCCGACGTGCTGGGGCTGTCGGGACACGACTGCGCGCTGCCGATCGTGCCGATGTTTCACGTCAACGGCTGGGGCATTCCGTACAGCACCCTGATGGTCGGGGCGAAGCTCGTACTGCCGGGGCCCAAGATGGGCGACGGCCAGACTCTGCAGGCACTGATTACCGAGGAGGAAGTGACGCTGGCATCCGGGGTGCCGACCGTGTGGCTGGCGCTGCTCGCCTACCTCAAAGAGAGCGGCAACCGGGTCGATTCTCTGCGCCGGGTCAGCGTTGGCGGCGCCGCCTGCCCACTGTCGATCATCGAGGGGTTTCGCGACCGCTACGGGATCACGGTCCATCAGGGCTGGGGCATGACCGAGACCAGTCCGCTGGGCACGATTTTCAGCCTCAAGCCCGGGATGGAAGAGCTGAACCAGGACGAGGTCGCGGCGCTCCAGGCCAAGCAGGGCCGCGGCGTGTTTGGCATCGAGATGAAGATCGTCGACGATGACGGTCGTGAACTGCCCTGGGACGGGGTGGCGTTCGGGGCCTTGAAGGTTCGCGGCCCGTGGGTCTGCAGCGGCTACTTCCGCCTCGACCAAAGCCCGGCCCACGACGCCGACGGCTGGTTCGACACCGGCGACGTAGCAACCATCGACCCGGACGGCTTCATGCAGATCACCGACCGCACCAAGGACGTGATCAAGTCTGGCGGCGAATGGATCAGTTCGATCGAACTGGAGAATACGGCGGTTGACCATCCGGACGTGGCGGAGGCGGCCGTGATCGGGCGCTACCATCCGAAATGGAGCGAGCGACCGTTGCTGATCGTGGTCCTGAACCCGGGCGCCCAACTGGACCAGCAGCGAATGCTCGAATGGTTTGAAGGCAAGGTGGCCAAGTGGTGGCTCCCGGACGCGGTGGAGTTCGTGGCCGAACTGCCTCACACCGCGACCGGCAAGCTGAACAAGCTCGCTTTGCGCGAGCAGTTCAAGGACTACCGGTTTCCGGGTCAGTGAAAGCCGACTCCGCCGGTCAGGCGCTGGCGCGGCCCGTGCTAGAATTCGGCGCCGGTCGGCCACTCACTCAACATATGGGCTAGCTCTGATGCGACCACTGTCGGCACTGGATGCCTCTTTTATCTACCTGGAGTCCCAGCGCACGCCGATGCACATCGGCAGTGTTTACCTGATCGACGCCGCCGACGCCCCGGCGGACTACGGCTACGCCGCGTTCCGGGATCACGTCAAGAGCCGGCTTGGGCTGTCGCGCATCTTTCGCGAGCGCCTGATCGAGGTGCCACTCAATCTGTCCCACCCGTATTGGATCAACGATCCCGATTTCGAGCTGGATTTTCACCTGCCGCGGGTCGCGGTGCCCCGGCCCGGAGGCAAAGAGGAGCTGATGGAACTGGCCGCGGCCGCCTTCAGCCGCCCGCTCAACCGCAGCCGTCCGCTGTGGGAGATGACCTTCGTCGAAGGGTTGGATCGGCTGCCGGGCATGGCCCCGGGCTCGTTCGCGGTGATTACCAAGATCCACCATGCGGCCGTCGACGGCGGCTCCGGGGCGGAGCTGATGGGCGCGCTGCTGGATCCCAGCGCGGACGCAAAACCGGTCGCGATCGCGGATGACTGGCGACCGGAGCGCCTGCCGAGCGCGGCCGGCATGGTGGCGCGCGCGTACGGGCGCCTCGGCGCCAAGTCGCTCGAGCTCGGTCGGTTCGTCAAGGAGGTCGCGGGCGGGGCGGGGCGCCTCTACGGCATCCACAAGGTGCAGAAGATCAAGGCGCCGCCGCTGCCGATGAGCGCACCGGCGAGCGTGCTCAACGCCGCGGTTTCGGCGCACCGGACGTTTTGGGGCCTGGACCTCGAGTTCGATCGCATCCGCGCGCTGCGCGCGGCGGTTGCCGGCGCTACCGTCAACGACGTCGTCCTGAGCATCTGCGCCGGCGGCCTGCGCCGGTATCTGGCCCGTCGCTCGGCGCTGCCGGACAAGCCGCTGGTCGCGATGGCGCCGGTTTCGGTACGAGCGAAGGATCAGCGCGGTCAGATGGGCAACCAGGTTTCAGCGATGCTGGTCAACCTGGAAACGGGGAGCGACGATCCGCTCGAGCGGCTGGCGCGGATCCACCACAACACCCTCGGGTCCAAGATCTACTCCAGTGCGGTGCCGGCCAACAAGATCGCCGAATTCATTCCGTCCGAGACGGCCGCGCTGGCCGCCCGGCTGTATACGAGGACCCGACTGGGCGAGCGCCACCGGCCGTTTTTCAACCTGGTCATCACCAACGTGCCGGGTCCGCAAATCCCGCTGTATTTCGCCGGCGCGCGGGTCAAGCACAGCGTGGGCACCGCGCCGATCCTCGACGGCATG
>JBFGYD010000316.1:0-3954 GCA_041587615.1 Lysobacterales bacterium | reverse complement strand
GGCCGGCGCCGCCGAGGCGCTCGCGCGCGGCGACATCCTGATCCTGTTTCCCGAGGGCACCCGCGGCGAGCCCGAGGCGATGGCCACCTTTAAGAAGGGCGTCGCGCATCTGGTCAAGCGCCACCCCGAGGTGCCGGCGACTCCCGTTTTTCTGCACGGCTCCGGCAAGGTACTGCCCAAGGGCAGCGTGATCCCGGTGCCGTTTTTCGTCGACGTGTTCATCGGCGAGCCGCTGGCCTGGACCGGTGATCCGGACGGCTACATGACTGCGTTGAACGAGCGGATGGCGGCGCTGACCGGCGAGGGCAAATTTCCGCCGTGGCGGTGAGAGGGGAGGCCGGGATCGCCGCGGCATGGGGATTCGCCGAGGCCACCGTTTTTTTCATCGTGCCCGACGTTTGGCTGACGTATCTGGCGGTCGGGCGCGGCCGGCGACCGGCGCTGAGGGCGGTTCTGCCCGCTCTCGTCGGCGCCGTCGCGGGCGGTGCGCTGATGTATGGGTGGGCCGTGCACGATCAAGCCCAGGTGACCGCCGTCATCGGCGCGTTGCCGGGCATCTCCGAGGCGCTGATCGATCGGGTCGGTTCGGACCTCCAGGCCCACGGTGCCCCCGCGACCGTCCTCGGTGCGTTTCAGGGCATCCCATACAAGATCTACGCGACCCAAGCCGCCGCCGGCGGTCTCGGGTTTGTCGGTTTCGTGCTGATCTCGATCCCCGCGCGCGGCCTGCGTTTTTTGCTGGTCGCGCTGCTGGCCGCGGGCATCGCCCGCCTGCTCGAGCGCTGGTCAACTCCCGCCCGCCTCGGCCTGCTGACCGGGTTCTGGGTGATCTTTTACGCCCTCTATTTCTGGCTCATGCAGTGACGACTGGACTCGGGCTATTCGCTGCCCGCCGCGGCCGCCATCGACGAGCCGCGGTCAAGTGACTCGAGCTTCATCCAGTCCTTGGGCTTGAGCCCCAGATAGGCGTCGACGAACGTGGGCACGATGCCCCATGGGCGCGAGCTTTCTGAGTTCCACAGGGCCACCAGGCCGACCGGCTCGTCGGCCAGCAGCGCGATCGTGGCGCCGTAGCCCTGCACCGAGCCGGCGTGGAACACCAGCGTGCGGCCGGCGTAGTCGTACAGCCGCCAGCCCAGCCCGTAGTGGGCGCCGTCGAGGCGCGCCCGCCGCCAGCGACCGCGATAAAGTTCGCGCCGGGTTTCGACCCGCGGCTCGCGGGTCGCGGCCAGCAGGTCGGGCACGATCACGTCGGGTCTCGCTCCCAACTGGGCCAACAGCCAGCGGCACATGTCGGCGGTGCTGGCGTTGATCCCGGCCGAGGCCGAGAGACGGTAGTAGTTCGGTTTGACGTCGACCGGGCGCAGCCGCGAACCGCGCCCGATGTGCGGCCGGGCCCAGTTGTCCCCACGTTTCAGGTGGGCATCGCCGAACCCCGAGTCACGCATCTCCAGCGGTTGGAACAGGCGTTCGGCGACCAGGTCCTCGTAGACCCTGCCGGTACGCGCTTCGATCATGTCGGTGACCAGGTTGTAGGCGGTGTTCTGGTAGCCGTAGCAAGTTCCGACCGGACAAACCGGGTCCAGCCGTTGGTATCGGCGGACGATGTTCTCGACGCTCCAGTTGGACTCCAGCAGGCGATCGTAGGCGTAATGCGGCAGGCCGACCCGGTGACTCAGCAGGTGTTCCAGCTTGACCCGAGCGGTCTCGGCCGGGTCGGCCAGCACGAAGTAGTTGACTTCTTCGGCCACTCGGTCATCAAGCGACAAAACCTCCTCGCGGGCCAGCATCAACGCCAGGGTCGAAGCGAAGCCCTTGGACAGCGAGGCGATTCGAAAGCGGGTCTGAGCGTCAACCTTGCCGGTCGCGCCCAGCTCGCGCGATCCCTCGGTGCGCTGGTAGACCACGCCGCCGCCGGCGGCCACGCAGACCCCCAGCCCGACCAGGTTGGGGGCCTCGGCGAGCCGGTTGAGGTCACGGTCAAGGGTTTTGAGCCCACCGTCGAGAGCGCCCTGACTGGGGCCGGCCCAGGCCGCGAACGCGCCGAGGCAGAAAAGCACGGCGCCGCATGACGCGCGGACGGGCCATGGAGTATGCTTTGAGGCCTCGGTCCACAATGCGTGCAGGGAGTGACCTATGGAGTGGCTGTTTCTTGGTCTCATTATCGCCGCGATCGTGTTCGCCATCTCGCTTTACAACGGGCTGGTGCGCAAGCGCAACGGGTATAAGAATGCATTCGCGCAGATCGACGTGCAACTCACCCGCCGGCACGATCTGATCCCGAATCTGGTCGAGACCGCCAAGGGCTACATCAAACACGAGCGCGAAACGCTCGAGGCGGTGATCCAGGCGCGCAACCAGGCCGTCGCGGGACTCAAGGCTGCCGCCGGCAAGCCGGGCGACGCGGCCGCAATGGCCGGCCTGGCCGGGGCCGAGAACATGCTGACCGGAGCGCTTGGCAAGCTGTTCGCGCTGGTCGAGGCCTACCCGGATCTGAAGGCCAACCAGAACATGATGCAGCTCTCCGAGGAACTCACCAGCACCGAGAACAAGGTCGCGTTCGCGCGCCAGGGGTTCAACGACGCGGTGATGAGCTTCAACAACGCCTGCGAGAGCTTTCCCGGCAACCTGATCGCCAATTCGTTCAATTTCGAACAGGCCCAACTGCTGGAGATCGAAAGCGAGGCCAAGCGCGAGGTGCCCAAGGTCGAGTTTTAGCTGACTTGGATCGCCGCCAGGGGCCGGCGTGAACTTCTTCGATCGTCAGGACCGGGCGCGCAAACGCACCCGCTGGCTGATCCTCGTCTTCATCCTGGCGGTGGCGCTGATCGTGCTGGCGATCGACGCGCTGGTGGTCATGGTGGTCGCCAATGCCGGCGATACCGAGCAACTGGTGGTGCCCGACCCCGCCTGGCTCAAAGCCGAGGCGGGACTGTTGCTGTGGTCCAGCCTGATCGTGCTGGCCGTCATCCTCGGGGCGACCGTGTTCAAGATCTCGGCGCTGTCCGGCGGCGGCGGCGTGGTTGCGCGCTCAATGGGTGGGACCCTGGTGCCGGGCGACGTGACCGATCTGAAGCGGCGCCAGTTGCGCAACGTGGTCGAGGAGATATCGATCGCCTCGGGTGTGCCGGTGCCGGACATCTACGTGCTGGAATCCGAAAGCGGAATCAACGCCTTCGCCGCCGGCTATTCCACCTCCGATGCCGCGGTCGCGGTCTCGCGCGGCTGCCTGGAGAACCTGACCCGGGCCGAACTGCAGGGCGTGATTGCGCACGAGTTCAGCCACGTTTTCAACGGCGACATGCGGCTGAACATCCGCCTGATGGGCATCCTGTTCGGCATCCTGATGATCGGCCTGGCCGGCCGACAGGTCCTGCGCGGGGTCCGCTACGGGGGTAAGAAGGAGGGCGTGCCGATCCTCGTGATCGGGCTGTCGCTGATGGCGATCGGCTTCATCGGGCTGTTTTTCGGGCGCCTGATCCAGGCCGCGGTGTCGCGCCAGCGCGAATTCTTGGCCGACGCCTCGGCGGTCCAGTTTACCCGCGAGCCGGGGGGAATTGCCGGGGCGCTGAAAAAGATCGCCGCGCTGTCGAACCACGGCCTGTTCGAGGCCGCCGACCCCGAAGAGGTCAGTCACATGCTGTTCGCCGACGGGGTCAAGCGGCTGCTGTTCGCGACCCATCCGCCGCTGGACGATCGGATCCGCGCGATCGAACCGGGCTTCAATCCGAGCGAGCTGCGCGACATCGCCGCCCGGATGGACTTGGGCCCCGCACCGCTGGAGACCGAAGAGGCACCGACGGTCGCCGCCGCTGGCTTTGCCGCCGGCGCCACGGTCGCGGCCGCGGCCGGCGATCGCGTCGCCGCGATCGGCAACCCGAGTTGGAACCACGTGGCCTATGCCGAGCGCCTGATCGACGAACTGCCGGATGAGCTGCTGGAGCGCACGCGCTC
>JBFGYD010000315.1:0-3958 GCA_041587615.1 Lysobacterales bacterium | reverse complement strand
TACGTGCAGAACATTCGGAGCTTCTACGACATCCTGAACTGGCGCCTGGCGCGGGGCGAACTGCTGGCCAGCGCAACGGAGTCCGACGCCGCGTCAATCGGTCGGTGATCGCCGATCCGGCCGATTTCCGCGGCGCCGCCTCGGCCCCCGGCAAGGCCGGCGGTAGCGCTGTCGCCCCGCGCACAACGTGATAAAATCCGGCCAGGATGGCTGCCGCACGCGACGACCCAGGGGAGACCTAGTGACAAGTTTCGGGCACGGCACGCACGTCGGTCTGCGAAGGGACCACAACGAAGATACCTACTGCGCGGAACCGCGGCTGGGGCTGTGGCTGGTGGCCGACGGCATGGGGGGGCACGAGTTGGGCGAGGTGGCCAGCGCGATCGCCCGCGACACCGTGGTCGAAAAATTCAGCCAGGGCGAGGCGCTCGCCAGCGCAATCAAGACCGCCGCCCAGCGCATTATCGATCAGTCCAAAGCCCGCCAAAGCTCGATGCCAATGGGCACCACCCTGGTTGCGGCCGCCGTCAACGGCAACAGCTTTGAGGTGGCCTGGGTCGGGGACAGCCGGGTCTATCACTGGAACGGATCGCTGCAACAGCTGACCAGCGACCATTCCTATGTCCAAGAGCTGGTCGATCAGGGGGCGATCAGTGCCGAACAGGCCAAGACCCATCCGCACCGCAACGTCGTGACGCAAGCGCTCGGCGTCACCGAGCCGGAGTCACTCAGGGTCGACACCGTGCGCGGCGAACTCAAGCCGGGCGAAATGCTGCTACTGTGCAGCGACGGTTTGACCGAGGAAGTCGACGACGACTACATCGCGCACGTGCTGGCACGCGACATGGATCCGCAGGAAAGCGTCGACCACTTGATTCTGGCCGCGCTCGATCACGGCGGCTCGGATAATGTCACCGTTGTGCTGATCGGGCAGTAGCCGGCTAGCAGTCTGTCGGACTTAGGCCGGATCGGCCCAAAATCCGCGAGACCGGCATCAGCGGGCGATACCTTGTCGTTAAATAGCTACGACGCGCGACGGCCGATCGCCCAAGGCTTGTTGCAGCTTCGCCGCAAACCGCCATCGGCGCCTGGCCTGCGCTATTCGCCTCCAAGGATCGTCCACTGCTACTCGCCCTCACGAATTTTCGCCACGAGCCCCTAAGTCCGACAGGCTGCTAGATGGCATATTGCATGACCGTCAGTTACGCGGCAGTCTGTTATTCGATCGGTTCGAACCGGGCCTGGAAGAACCGAAGCTGCTTCGGCTCGTAGACGAATCTTAGGCCTTTGATCGTGTCTCGCCGCCGATAAAGCCGGATGATGCCGTCTGCGACCGCGCGCATGTGGTCGTTGGTGTAGACCCGCCGCGGCAGGGTCAGACGAACCAGCTCGAGTTTGGGCCGGTAGTTCTCCCCCGTTTCTGGATTGCGGTCTTTGGACACGTTGCCCCGCTCCATCGACCGAACGCCGGTCTCGACGTAGATCTCGGCCGCCAGCCGCTGGGCCGGAAACTCGTCCTGGTCGAAGTGCGGCAGGAAGCGCGCGGCGTCGATGAAGATGGCATGGCCGCCGGTCGGCAGCACGATGGGGATGTCGTTCGCCCGCAGCATCTCGCCGAGCAAGTGCGTTTGCCTGATCCGCGAGCGGATGTAGCGGTCGTCCAGCATCTCCTCGATGCCCCTGGCCATGGCCGCCACGTCGGCCGTGGCCAGACCGCCGTCGGTGACGTTGCCCTCGTAGATGCGCAGCAGATCCTGCGCCGCGCTCGCCCATTTATCGTTCTCGCGAAACGTCTGCACGCCGCCGATGTTGATCAAAAAATCCTTCTTGCCGCTGATCGTGCAACCGTCGCAATACAGCATCATCTCGCGCAGGATGTCGCGGATTTTCACTCGCCGGTATTTCGGATCGCGCTCCTGGATCATGCAGGCGTTCTCGACGCACCGGGTCGCATCGAAGAAAACCGGGATGTCGCGCTCCCCGCACCAGGCATAGACCTGTCTCATGTTGTCCATGCTGACCGGCTGGCCGCCGGCCATGTTCACCGCGTGCTCGAACGACACGTAGGCGATCTTGCCCGCGCCGTGCTCGCTAACCAGCGCGTCCAGCTTGTCGAGATCGATGTTGCCCTTCCACGGAAACTCGCTGAGCGAGTCATGGGCCTCATCGACGATGACGTCGGTGAATACCCCGCCGACCAGCTCCTGGTGCAGCTTGGTAGTCGTGAAGTACATGTTGCCGGGCACGAACTGGCCGGGCTTGATCATGATTTCGCTCAGGATCTGCTCCGCCGCCCGGCCCTGGTGGGTGGGGATGATGAGCTCGTGGCCCGTGATGTCCTTGAGCACCTCGATCAAATGAAGGTATGCCTCGGTGACGGTCGTCGCGGCCCGGGCCGCGCTGTGGGCGGCCCACTGGTCGGTGCTCATGGCCGAGGTGCCCGAGTCGGTCAGCAGGTCGATCTCGACGTCAGCGGAGCGCACCAGAAAGGTGTTGTAGCCGGCCGCGCGGATCGCCCTTTTGCGCTCATCGCGGCTCAACACGCCGACCTTTTCGATGGTGTGGATCTCGTAAGGGAACGTGTCGAACTGGTAAGTCTCGAGATCGGAAAATACGCCGTGGTATTTGATCTGGTCGCGCCAGGCGCCGGCCACGTGCACCTGCAGCGGCTGGACTTTTTCGCGCTGGCGATGAAGGTCGACGATTGCATCGGCCACCTGGTCGAGCTGCTCGTTGGTCATCGCCAGGCGCGGAATCTGCACCGGCACCATCCGATCGCGATCGGTTCGGCCGGGCGCCAGCGCGCGCACCCCAGAGGTCTGGTACAGGGCGGCGGAGAAGGCATCCTGCGTGTTTTCGTCCAAGTGAGGCAGGAACTCATCGGTCCGGATGTAAGCCCCGTCGCAGCCCCGCTCCAGCGGAACCCCGGCGTCCCTGAGGCGCTGCGTGAAGCGCTCGGTCTGATGCATCACCCAATGCACCTCCGCCTCGTTGCACATTTCCAGCAGACCGCGCGCGAGCACTTCCATCGTGCGGCCCGCCATGCCCCCGTAAGTGTGCAGCCCCTCGTAGACGACCACCCGGTTGATGAAGCGCTCGTGGTCGTCCGGGTTGTCGGTCGTCAGAATGCCACCGGTGTCGCATTTGGGGTCTTGCGCGCCGTCCAGTTGGAGCGCGCTGCTGGTCTTGGCGATCTGCTTGACGATCTCGGCGATGGAGCGGGTGGCGTAACCGGGTTCGTGCTGCTGGATGTACCAGGCGTTTTCGACCACGCGCGAGCCGTCGCAAATGAGCCGCTTGCCGTGGCGGTCGGCCAGCGCGCGGACCGCGCGCAGGTTCTCCAGGCTGAACGGGTGCTGGCCGTCGGCGAAGGCCTGCACGGCCACCACCGCCACCCGCCCGCCTGTCAGCGACCGCTCCAGCTTGTCGAGATCGACGTTGCCGGTGAAAACGGGATCCTCGCGGCTGCGCACGTCGGGCACCTCGACATCGGGCGCGGTGATGATTTCGAGCAGGGTTGCGTGGTTGTTGGCCGGCACCACCGAGCCGGCGGGCACCAGGGTGCTGACCACCAGCTTGATGCAGCCCAGCAGGTTGTGCGCGGGGCAGACATAAGAATGGCCGAACACCGCGTCGACGGCTCGCTGCAAATTTTCGAAGTTCCTGGCCCCGGCATAGGCCTCGTCGCCGAGGCACTCGCCGGCGCGCTGCGCTTGGCTCATCGCGTTGACGGCGTTGGAGCACATGTCGAACGTGACCTGCCCCGGTGTCAGATTGAAGACGTTGAAGTGGGCCTTGGCGAGCAGGTGCTTGCGTTCCTCGACCGACGGAGACGGCAGCAGCCGCACCGTATGGATCTTGTGTGGCTCATGCGTGGGTCGACGTGGGCGCATGGGGCTTCTCCTGACTCTCGCTCGCAGCGTTGGGGCTACCGAAAACACTGCGCGCCCCGCGCACC
>JBFGYD010000314.1:0-3963 GCA_041587615.1 Lysobacterales bacterium | reverse complement strand
GCTCGACGAAACTCATGAGGCAATCGACGACGTGCTGCCCCTCCGCCGGCCGGATGCGGCGGTTCACGAACAGGCCGTGCAGCTCGCGGGCGCGCGCGACGTCGTAACCCACCCTGACCCCGGCCCGGATCGCGAGGCTGGCCAGCCCGGCCCGTAGCGCGACCTGCATCCGAAGCAGCGCGTCGAAGCGGCGCCCGGCCAGATCGCGTCTCAGACGCCGGTAGGCGCCAAAGCCCGCGGCCTTGTCGAAGACGATGAACTCCACCCCGTCGAGCCCCTCCACGAGGCGATGTTCGGACCGGCCGACGACCCAAGTGATCTCGAGATCGGGTCGCTGCGCCCGCAGGCCCGCGACCACCGGCAGCACGTGGGTCACGTCGCCGATTGCCGACAGCCTCAAAATGCAAACGGATTTCAGAATTCATGCTCCACCATTGACAGGTGAGCATTGTTTCGCAGTTGCCGACGCGGCGAAAGCCCGCCTTGCGATGCGGGCGGGCGGAACACTACGATGCACACCTTTGGAATCACGCAACCAGGCGGCCCGGGTTGAGCGAAAAGATCGTCAAACAAGGTCGGGATTGGATCCTGTACGATTCGCGGACGCTTGACCAGCCGCCCGAGTCGCGCTGGTTCGAGCCGCGGTACTGGCGCGAAGCCAACGCGCTGGACGGGGCCGCGCGCGGCCGCGGCGCGGTCCACTTTTTTTCTCATCGGGGACAGCGCTGGGCGCTACGGCACTGTCATCGCGGTGGTTTAGTCGGGCGCCTGATTTCGGATCGCTACCTGTACACCGGTCAAGCCCGGGTGCGCTCGTTCGCCGAGTGGCGGCTGCTGAAGCGGCTCGAGGAAATGGATCTGCCCGCCCCGGAACCGGTCGCGGCCCGCTATCGTCGGAGCGGCTTGTGGTACCGGGCCGACCTGATCACGCGCCGGCTGACCCATGATGCGACCCTGGCCGAGGCGCTGCACGCGCCGGCGCCACCGACAGGAGGGCAATGGCGGGCCGTCGGTCGCACGATCCGCCGATTCCACGACGCCGGGATCTGTCACGCCGACCTCAACGCCCACAATATCTTGCTGGCCGGGGAGACCGTGTACCTAATCGACTTCGATCGCGGTTCGATCCGAGCTCCCGGCGCGTGGCAGGCGGCGAACCTGAAGCGCCTCGAGCGCTCCCTGCGCAAACTGACTCCGGACAAGAGCGAAGCGGATCTGTCCGCGGGCTGGGCCGCGCTGCTGGCGGCCTATCGCCCACCGCGATCCGATCACGACCTCACCCAGCGGTGATATCGCGCCAGCCACGGCATCAGCTTTTCGGGCTTGGTCGCCTGCCGCCAGCGCCCGGCGGCAAAGCGGTTGGCCTCGGCCAGGGTGGGGTAGGGATGGATCGTGCCCAGCACGCCCTTGAGTCCGATCCCGTGGCGCATCGCCAGGGTCAGCTCGGCGAGCACGTCGCCGGCGTGGCTGCCGACGATGGTCGCGCCCAGAATCTTGTCTGAGTCTCGCGGCGTCAGTACCTTGACGAAGCCAAGCGCCTCCTCTTCGGCCAGCGCGCGATCTGATTCTTCCAGCTCGTAGCGCACCACCCGCACCTTGCGACCTTGCTCTTCGGCCTGCTGCTCGTTCAGGCCCAGCCGCCCCACTTCGGGATCGGTGAAGGTGACCCAGGGCAGCACCGAGTAATCGACCCGATAGCGTCGCCAGGCGCCGAACAGCGCGTTGACCGCACAGTACCAGGCCTCGTGCGCGGCGCTGTGGGTGAACTGATAGGACCCGATCACGTCGCCGCAGGCGTAGATGTTGGGAAACCGCGTTTGCAGGTATGCGTTAACCTCGAGTGCTCCGCCGGAGTCGGTCTCGAGGCCCAGCTCCTCGAGCCCGAGTCCCTCGGTATTGGGACGCCGGCCCACCGCGACCAGCAGCCGGTCAAACGGCACCTCGCACTCGCCCTGCGGGCCCTGGCAATGGATGCTGCCGCCGCCGTCGGTGCGAGCCTCGACCCGCTCCGCCCGCGTGCCGGTCAGGACCCGGACCCCATCGGCCTCAAGCCGGCTGCCGATCAGTTTCGACACGTCTGCATCCTCGACCGCCAGCACCCGGTCCAGCATCTCCACTAGGCTGACCTCGACGCCGAGACGGGCAAACGCCTGCGCCAACTCGCAGCCGATCGGGCCGCCGCCCAGAATCGCCAGCCGGCGCGGCGGCTCGGTCAGCTCCCAGACGCTGTCGGAGGTCAGAACCTCGATTTCCTTGATGCCCTCGATCGGGGGCACGAACGGCTTGCCGCCGGTGGCGATGACGATGTTCTTGGTCGTGATGCTGCGCTCGCCCACGCGGACCTCGAACGGCGAGACGATCCGCGCCTCGCCCTTGACGCACTCAACCCCGAGGCCCTCGTAGCGCTCCGGCGAGTCATGGGGCTCGATCGCTGAAATGACCCGCTGCACGCGCGTCATGACCGCGCCGAAATCGACCTCGGCCCGGGCGTCCTCCATTCCCAGCTCCCGGTGGCGGGCGACGTCGTGCACGAAGCGCGCGCTGCGCAGCAGGGTCTTGGACGGCACGCAGCCGGTGTACAGGCAGTCGCCGCCCATCCGGTGCTTCTCGATCAATACGACCTTGGCCTTGACCGCCGCGGCGATGAACGAGGTCACCAGCCCTGCCGCGCCGGCGCCGATCACGACCAGGTTTTGCTCGTAGCTTTTCGGGCGCTGGTAGGGACGGTAGACGCGGCGCCGGCGAAGCCAATCAATGACCCGACGTGCCACCAGCGGCAGCAGCCCGATAATCACGAAAGACCCAATCAGCGACGGCGACAGAATGTCTCCGGTCGATTCCAGCCGACCGAGTTCGCGCCCGGCGTTGACGTAAGCCAGGGTGCCCGGCAGCATGCCGAGTTGGCTGATCAGTGCGAAGCTCAGGCTCCGCATCCGGGTCAGCCCCATCACCAGGTTGATGACGAAGAACGGAAACAGGGGAATCAGGCGCAGCGAAAAAAGGTACAGTCCGCCCTCGCGCTCGATCCCGCGATCGATGGTTTTGAACGCGCGCTCGAAACGGGCCCGCACAAACCCGGACAGCACCAGGCGCGAGACCAGGAACGCCAGGGTCGCGCCGATAGTGGATGCGAACGAGACCAGAATGGTGCCGCTCAAAAGACCGAACAGGGCGCCCGCGAGCAGGGTCATCAGCGCCGCGCCGGGTAGCGACAGGCCGGTGATCACGACGTAGGCCGCGAAAAAGACCGCGGCCGCGATCATCGGGTGGGCGGCGCGATACTCGCGCAGTCGGTCGAGCTGCGCCTGCAATGAGGCAAGCGACAGGTGATCGCCCAGGTCGAATACGAAAAATGCCCCGACCGCGAGCAGCACGAGAGCCAGAACGATCCAGCGAAGATGACGCGACATATTGATGTTCCTTCGGTTGACGGTGGCACGGTCGATGCCGGCTCGCTCAGCGTCGTGATTCCGACCCTGAACGAGGCCGCCATCATCACGGAAACGCTCAACCGGCTGCAACCGCTGCGCGTTCGTGGCGCCGAGCTGCTGCTGGTCGACGGCGGCAGCGACGATGAAACCTGCCCGTTGGCAGACCCGCTGGTGGACCGGATGCTTACATCGCCGCCCGGGCGGGCGCGGCAGATGAATTGCGGCTGGCGCGCCGCGCGCGGCGACCTGGTGTGGTTTCTGCACGCCGATACGTGCGTCGAAGAACACCACTGGCGGGCGCTGCTCGCGGCCGAGCGCGGAGAGTGGGGCTGGTTCGATATCCGCTTCGACGCCGAGCGCTGGCATTTTCGAATGATTGCCTGGTTCATGAACCGTCGGGCCCGCATGACGCGAGTGGCCACCGGCGATCAGGGCCTGTTCGTCTCCCGCGCGCTGCTGGAGACGATCGGCGGGTTCCCCGAAATCCCGCTGATGGAAGACATCGCCCTGTGCCGGCGCCTGAAGGGCAGGG
>JBFGYD010000313.1:0-3977 GCA_041587615.1 Lysobacterales bacterium | reverse complement strand
CTCCAACCCGCATGTCGCGCGAGTTTACGCGTGAGACCCCGATGCGACGCAGAAACTCAATACGCGTAACTTATGCAGTCTGCGGGTTCGCGCCAGTGCGCGCAGGAGTACAAACCCGGGCCGTGCCAGCCGCCGCCTTCGTCGTACTCGCAGATCAGGACGAGCAGGCGGTAGCTGGCAGCCTGGATGTGGGCCGAGAGTTCGGTGATTTGGTCTTCCAGAGCATCGAGGCGCTTGCGGCGCGCTATGCGCTCTTCGTAGTAGAGGTAGGCCATTGGTCGAATTCGTTCGATTTCGATAGCTGTATAAATATATATTATTTATCAATATTTATCAATATTTGTAGGCAGTTATATCTCTCTCAAACCCACGACCGCTGGCCGAAAATTGGGCTTGACAGACCAATAGAAAAAATGCAAAGTAAACTTGTCTTTTAGAAAAGAGTTCCTGTCATGAAAAAAATTCGCGTTGGCAGACCACTGCCGATGATTTTGCTCCTGATCCCCTTTTTGTACCTTGTGTTCGCGAATCCATTCGGCGAGCCGGCCCAAACGATTCTCGAGGTCATCTACCTTTGCATACTTCTCGGAATTACAGTCTGGGAAACAACCCGAAACGCTGACGAGGTTGAAGTCGCGGCCGCGAGATTCAGCGCGTCTGCCGGCGCCTACGCTGGTGTTTTCTGCACGGTCGGGCTCCTGATCGTCATGACGCGCGTCCCTGCCGTGGCCGAATTCGTCACTACCCTGGCGGAGTCTCCAGCCAATGATCTATCCCCGGCCGCCACTGGCTTTGGGCTGGGTGCGATGGCGGCAATCCTTCTGATGTTTGTCTTTGCGATCATCGCGTATGCGGCATGGTTTTGGCGCTCAACGCGATGAAAAGCGCCATCCCGGTGACGATCCGAGCATGAGGAATCGAATTCGCGTACTTCGCGCAGAGCGCAAGTGGTCACAAGCGGAACTCGGCGAGCGAATAGGGGTTTCGAGAAACTCGGTGAATGCGATCGAAAATGGCAGACATGACCCGTCGTTGCCGCTCGCTTTTCGAATAGCGAAGCAATTTGAGCTTCGAGTGGATCAAGTGTTTGAAGACGAGACCTGATGCTTGGCTAAGGGGTTATGAGGGTGGTCTCGCCAACCTGGCGGACCCGGTAGTCGGCGAGTCTAAGCAGATCGGGCGGCGGCGGTTCGGCGCGCTCCGGTTTGCGCCAGTACTGGAAGAAGTACAAAAGCCGCCGCAGCTCGTGCCGGGCCAGTTCACCGACCATCAGGGCACGGCCGTCGTCCAGTTCGACGCCGGTGTCCCAAAGCCTGAGCACCCATTGACTGCTCGGGTCCTCGGGGCGCCACCACTGCAGCACCGCACGTTCGCGCCGGTTTTGGAAATCCGCCGGCAGGACCGGCAGGGTCCGCGGCGTGGGGGCGGGCTGCAGCATCTCCAGCGCCGTTTGCCAGTCCGCCTCCGGCGGCTGCTCCCAGCCCGCCTCCAGCAGGCGCTGCTTTAGGCGTTCCAGGTCGCCGGCAAACTGGACGTTCAGGCGCGGTTGGGCAGCCTCCGTCCAACCCTGGCGCCACCAGCGCTCGGCCGATATCTGCTTAACCGGCGTGCTCGCGACGGCCGCGCGCGCCGGATCACCGGGGGTAAACGTCACCACCGCCATCGCCGCCGCGGTGCCGAAAAACAGCACCGCCGGCGGAACCACCCAAAAGGAGCGCCGCGAGCGCCGCCGGTAGGCGATCCCGATAATCGTGATCCATACCATCCCCAGCGAGATGCCGATCAACAGATCGCTGAGCCGATAGGCCTCGAAATACAGTCCGGCAAAGGCGATCAACGCCACCAGCAGCGCACCCACCACGTACGGCCAAACGCGCCGCCTGCGCGGCAGCTCGCGGGCCGCGACGATCGCGAAGAAGCCGTAGCCGACGGTGCTCATGACCGGATCGATGATCGGCTGGTGCCGCAGGGCCTGACCCAGCGCCGGCGAGCGGGTCAGGCTCAGCAGAAAACCGATCACCAGCGCCAGCGCGAAGCCGATGCCGAGCGCCGCCAGCCAGTGCAGCGCGGCCCCGCGCCGGCGCCGCCAGGCGAGCCAGCCCAGCACCAGCCCCGCCGCCGGCAGCAGCACCGGGAGCGTGCCGAAGCGCTCCAGAAAGCCCATGAGTTGATCGGCCCAGGGACTGCGCAGATTGCTCATCGCCGCCGCTACGGCCCGGTCCACCGGCAGCGAGCCGCCCTCCAGCGGCACCGCAATCAGCAGCGAAACCAGGCCCCAGGCCGCCAGCATCAGCAACACCGCGAACAGCGCCAGAGTGCCGGATTCGGGCTGGTGGGGGTCGACCAGTGGCCGGGTGAAGCGCCCGAGAAGCGGATGACGTTGCGACCACTTCAACACGAAAGACAGCCAGCGCGACGCGTGCGGCGCCAGGTAGCGATAGATGCCGCGCACGGCCCAGCTCAGGCCCCAGACCAGCACCGCCAGCACGCACAGCAGCAGAGCCAGCCGCCACGCCACCGCCTTGGCCAGCTCGATCGAGGCGCCGAACACGATCCCCGGCAGCATGTAAGCCGGGCTCCACAGAATCCCGGCGATGACGTTGGCCGGCAGATAGCGCCGCAGCCGCATGTTCAGCATGCCGGCGACCACCGGCATGATTGGGCGAATCGGGCCGACGAAACGGCCGATCAGGATGCTTTTCAGCCCGTGGCTGCGAAAGAACTCCTCCCCACGGCGCAGCAGGTCGCGGTAGCGCCGGAACGGCCAGACGTCGCGGATATGGCCCTTGAAATGATGGTCGAGCCAGAAACTGAGGCCGTCACCGGCAATGGCGCCGGCGCTGCACCAGATCCAGACCGTGGCCAGGTCGATGACGCCAAGTCCGACCAGCGCACCGAAACCGAACAGGATGACGATCCCGGGCACCAGGATCCCGACCAGCGCCAGGCCCTCCAGAAAGGCCACCACGCCGATCGTCAGGCCGGCCATGTTCGGGTGCAGCCGAATCCACTCGAGGATTTCAGTGAGCCACTCCGGCATGTGGGCGGTCCTAGCTCACGATCGCAAGGAAGGCGTCTCGCGCCGCGGCCAGGGTTTGTTCGATCGCGTCCTGGTCATGCGCGCTGGAAACGAAGCCGGCCTCGAACGCCGACGGTGCCAGATAGACCCCGCGCTCGAGCATCGCGTGAAAAAAGCGCTTGAATCTCTCGACGTCCGCTCCGGCAGCCTGATCGAAGCGCTCGATGCGCTCCTCGGCCGAGAACACGAAGCCAAACATGCCGCCGACGCAGTGGGTGGCAAGCGCCACCCCGGCCTCATCGGCGGCGGCCTTGAGTCCCTCGGTCAACGCCGTCGCCGACGCCTCGAGCCGCTCGTAAAAGCCCGGCTCGCCGATCAGCTCCAGGGTCGCCAGGCCGGCCGCCATCGCGACCGGGTTGCCGGACAGGGTGCCGGCTTGATAGACCGGACCGGTCGGGGCGATCTGCTCCATCACGTCGCGCCGCCCACCGAACGCGCCGACCGGCATGCCGCCGCCGATGATCTTGCCGAAGGTGCACAAATCGGCCTGGATTCCATAGCGCTCCTGAGCCCCGCCGCGGGCGACCCGGAATCCGGTCATGACCTCGTCGAAAATCAGCAGCGCGCCGTGGCGGTCGCACTCCTCGCGCAGGCGCTCCAGAAAACCGGGCAGCGGCGGGATCAGGTTCATGTTGCCGGCCACCGGCTCGACGATGATGGCCGCGACCTCGGCGCCGATGTCGGCCATGACCTCGCTGACGGTGGCGGCGTCGTTGTACGGCAGGGTCACGGTCAGGTCGGCGAACGCCGCCGGTACTCCCGGCGACGTCGGCACGCCCAGGGTCAGCGCGCCGCTGCCGGCCTTCACCAGGAAGGAATCGGCGTGGCCGTGGTAGCAGCCCTCGAACTTGATGATGCGCTCACGACCGGTATAGCCACGGGCCAGGCGGATGGCGCT
>JBFGYD010000312.1:0-3980 GCA_041587615.1 Lysobacterales bacterium | reverse complement strand
TCCTCGGTGTCGCCGATGGTCAGCAGTATCTGAGCGACCGCAATGCGGTGCGCTCCGAGCGCCTCCTGGTAGGCATGGGCCAGCCGGATCTGACCGGCGGCGGCGGCGGCCTGGCTCTCCTCCAGCTTTAAGCCCCCGGCCTTCAGCTTCAAATCGCTCCGCCCGAGGGCGATCGCCCCGGACGAAACCAGCAGCACCTGCACGTCACGTTCCCGCAGGCGGGCGACGTCCGCGGCCACCGAGGCCAGCCACGGCTGATCGAGTTCCCCGCTGCGCGAGTCGATCAGCAGCGAGGAGCCGATCTTGACCACCAGCCGGCGGGCCTGCCGCAGCCGCGCGGCCGCTGCGGCCGAGATCGCGCCGGCGTCGATCCGGGAACTGTCCCGCTCATTCACCGCCGGCCGCCAGTCGCCGGCTGTGCTCGATGGCGCCGGCCAGCAGATCCAGGGCGCTCGCCTCGGTGGGCGGCAGTTGCGCGTCCGAGCGCGCCAGCGGCTGCACCCGATCGCTCCATTCGAGCGCCACCGCGCCCCAGGTCAAGCCGGCCCCGAAAGACGCCATCAAGATTCTGGCGCCGGGCCTGACCCGCCCGGTCTCGAGTGCCTCGACCAGCGCCACCGGAATGGTCGCCGCCGAGGTGTTGCCGTAGTGCTGCACGTTGATCACGACCTTTTCCGGCGCCACGCCGAGCTTGCGGATCAAAGCCTCGATGATTCTGAGGTTGGCCTGATGGGGCACCACCAGGTCGAGGTCAGCGATGCCGAGACCCACTTTTTCCAGCACTTCGCCGGCGGCCTGCCCCATTCGAATTACCGCGCGCTTGAAGATCTCGCGCCCGTCAAACTGGATCCGGAAGGCGCCCTTGGGACCCTCGTAGCGGTCGGTGCCGGTGCCGAAATCGGCCAGCTTCAAGATCTCGTTACCACCGCTGTCGCAGCCGAGCACCGCGCCCAGGATGCCGCCTTCGTCGCCGCCCTGCACCACCGCCGCCCCGGCCCCGTCGCCGAACAGCACCGCGGTCTCGCGCTGCGTCCAGTCGAGGTACCAGGTCAGCAGGTCAGCGCCGACCACGAGCACCGCCTGGTAGTCGCCGGCCCGGATCATGCAGCGAGCCTGCGACAGCCCGTACAGGAAGCCAGTACAGGCCGCGTTGACGTCCATGACCGCGGCCCGCTTGGCGCCAAGCAACAACTGCAGGCGGGAGGATGCCGACGGGATCAGCGTTTCCGGGCTGGCGGTGGCGAGGATGATCATGTCCAGGTCGCGCCCCTCGATACCGGCCGCTGCGAGCGCGTGGCGCGCCGCTACCGCCGCCAGATCCGACAGCAGCACGTGGGAGATGCGCCGCTCACGAATCCCGGTTCGGGTCCGGATCCATTCATCGGAGGTGTCGAGAAAGCTGGCGAGATCCTCGTTACTGAGCACGGCCGGCGGCATGCATTTGCCCCAGCCCGTGATGACCGCGTTGCGCATGGCCTTACTTTACCGCAAGGGACCCCAGCAGTCTGTCGGACCTAGGCAGGATCGGCCCAAAATCCGTGAGACCGGCGTCCGCGGGCGATACCTTCCCGTTGAATAGCGAAAGCTATTCGCCCCAAACGATGGCCCGGTTGCCCGCCGCCGGGCGATGCGGCTACCCTGTGGCGGCGCGCCTGATTCCGGCAAGCCGCGAGGGCAACAACGTGCATATGAACAACATCCGCCGTGGATTTTTCGCTCTGCTGGTCGCCATCGTGCTTGCGCCGCAGCCTGCAGATGCCGATGAGATCGCCGCCGCCGTCGCCGCGGTCGAACCTCAAGTGGTGACTTGGCGCCGCGACATCCATGCCCATCCGGAGCTCGGCAACCGCGAATTCCGGACCGCCGCTCTGGTGGCCGAGCACCTGCGCGGGCTGGGGCTCGAGGTCGAGACCGAAGTCGCTCACACCGGCGTAGTGGGGCTGTTGCGCGGCGGGCTTCCCGGCCCGACGGTCGCGTTGCGGGCCGACATGGACGCCCTGCCCGTCACCGAACGGGTCGACCTGCCGTTCGCGTCCGAGGTCACGACCGAGTATCGCGGGCAGACCGTCGGAGTGATGCATGCCTGCGGTCACGACAATCACGTCGCGATCCTGATGGGGGTGGCCAGTCTGTTGGCCGCGCGCCGCGAGCAGCTCGCCGGAAACGTGCTGTTCATCTTCCAGCCGGCCGAGGAAGGCGCCCCGGAGGGTGAGGAAGGCGGCGCCGCCCTAATGCTCGCCGAAGGGCTGTTCGAACGCTATCGGCCAGCGGCGGCGTTCGGACTGCACGTGATTTCGCGCTGGTCGGTTGGTCAGGCCGCCTATCGCTCCGGTCCGACGATGGCCAGCTCCGATGCCTTCAAGATCTTCATTCGCGGTCGTCAGACCCACGCCTCGCGCCCGTGGCAGGGAGTCGATCCGATCGTCACCGCCGCCCAGATCATCATTGGTCTGCAGACGATCGCCAGCCGCAAGATCGAAGTCACCAAGGCGCCGGCGGTGATCTCGGTCGGCTCGATCAAGGGCGGTATCCGCAGCAACATCATCCCTGACGAGGTTGAATTGTGGGGCACGGTCCGGGCCTTCGATCAGGACATGCGTCTACAGATTCACCGCGAGATCGAGCAGGTGGGAAGCTCGATCGCGGCGGCCGCCGGGGCCACCGCCGAGTTCGCCCTCAGCGGCACCTCCTACCCGGTAACCGTCAACGATCCGGACCTGACCACGCGTTCTGTGGCGGTGCTCGAATCGGTGCTTGGACGCGACCAGGTCCTGGTCTCGGACCTGATCACGGGGGCCGAAGACTTTTCCTTTTTCGCTCAGCAGGTGCCGGGGTTTTATTTTTTCTTGGGCGCGACCCCGCCGGACGTCGATTCGAAGACCGCTCCGGCTAATCATTCACCGCTGTTCTACGCCGACGAGCGGGTCCTGCCGATCGGCGTCGAGCTGTTGAGCCGTCTGGCGCTCAGTTACCTGGACGGCGCCGCAGCGGCGCCAGCGCGATCCCGGTCCCGAGGCTGATCAGTCCAACCCAGCCCAGCGCCGGCGCCAGCGTTTCGGCGCAAAAAACGAGAAACTCGATCCACATCGCAGGCCCCTCCTATTCAGCCCGTCGCATTCGATTAGACGACCGTCGTGGCCGAAAAACGTCGACTCGGTTCCCGTCCTGACTTTGGTTGACGTTTCGACCCTTGATTTCTGTCACGCGGCCGCGCCAGCCGCCGGGCGCAGTTCGGGCTTTTCTCGGGCACTGGCGAAGCGGCGGCTCACCCCCAGTAACGCCGCGCGCGCCGATTCCCCTCATCCGCGCGGCCGCGGGGCTGCGCCGCACTCCGCGTCCGTGGTTTAGGTATCATTACGATTACCCGGAAACCCGGATGCTAGCCGTTGCCAATCGACAAGCTCGACCAGATTCAGGGCGTACTCGCTCGCGCCATCGACCGCCTCTGCCCGCGCTGGCCGCCCGCCGCGCGCGAGGACCTGGTCCAAAATGCGCTGCTGAAGCTGCATCGGCGCGCCGGGGGTGAGGAGATTGGGAGTTTCCAGGCGTCTTATCTGTATCGAGTCGCGCACAGCATCGTGATCGACGAAGTCAGGAAACAGTCGAGGAGCCCAGTGACCACCAGCGCCGAGCTATCGCCGGAGCAGTTTGCCCCGGAACACGAACAACGGCCCGAGCAGTTCGCCGCCGCGGCCGACGCGCGCGACGCGCTATGGAGTTGCATGGGCTCGCTGGCCGAGACGCGGCGGGCGGCGCTGGTGCTGTACCTGCAGGGTCACACGGTGCCGGAAGCGGCGAGGCTGTTGGGCTGGCCGCCCAAGCGGGCGGAGAACTGCGTCTACCGCGGGCTCGCCGACTTGCGCGCCTGCCTCGACGCCAAGGGGATCGACCATGTCCTGGTCTGAGGACGAGCTGAGAGCATCATTTGTCGCCAGCCTGGGGGCGCCGCCGGGGGCCGATTGCCCGTCGCCGGAGGTCAT
>JBFGYD010000311.1:0-3998 GCA_041587615.1 Lysobacterales bacterium | reverse complement strand
TCGCGTCCTCGCCGGCTTTCTTCATCAGCCGCGCGGCCAGATTCACGGTGTCGCCCATGACCGTATATTCGTAGCGCATCTCGCTGCCCACCGGACCGGCAAACACGTGGCCGGTGGTTACCCCGATGGCCAGCTTGCGGCCACTCTTGCGCGACAGAACCTGGATCTCCAACGCCGCCTTGACCCCGCGCAGCGCGTCGTCCCCGTGGGCCAGCGGGGGTGCGCCGAACAGCGCCATGATCACGGTTCCCTTGTCGTCCACCGCGACCTTGTTGAGGCTGCCTTCGAACCGATACAGCGCCCGCTGCACGTTGCGAATCAGCTCCTGAAACTGATCGATCTCACCATCGCCATCGAAGGTGTGATCCTTGAGGCCGATGAACAGCACCGTCATCGGCCGGAGCACGCCCATCCATTCCCGTCCGCCGGTCTCGAGCCAGCCCAACACCGCCCCGGGCACGAACCGGCGTAGCGTTTTCTCCACCGACTCCAGCGCCTCGAACATCGGCGTCGCCATCGTCTTGAGCTTGCGCGGCTCGAGCGGCTGCGGATGGATTGCCGCCCGGGCCGCGTCGCTCAGCGCCACCTGGCCCGGCCGCGCCTTGCCCTCGGCCTCGGTCGCCTGCAGGATCGGGTCGCCCGCCACCACGTACTCCCAGCGCCCGAGCAGGCCGCCGATCTCCATCGCCACGACTTCCCCGGCGCCGATGCCGATCTTCATTTCCAGCCGCACCTTGCCCACCGAGGTCTCCAGCGCGCCCTTGTCCGCGAGCAGCGCCTGCAGCGCCTCGGCCGCCTGCAGCGCTCGTCTCAGTGCCTCCCCCAGCGGCTGAAGTTCGGCCGGAAACAGCACCATCAGGGCGTCGCCCGAGAACTTGACGACCTCGCCGGACTCGGCCTCGATCGCGCTGATCATGGCGGCGAAGTAGTTGTTCAGCAGCCGCGTGAGTTCCTCTGGACCCTCGCTGCCGGAATGGGCCAGCGCCTCGGTCAACGGCGTAAATCCGGAGATGTCGGCGAACAGCGCGGCGGCCGGGAAGCGATCGCTGTCGACCCGCTCCTGCCAGTCCGGATCGGCCATGAGCTTGCGCGCCAGATGCGGCGGAACGAACGGCAACAATTGGCTCAACATGCCGGCCAACGACGGCTACCTCCGGTTGCGGCGCGCGGGCGCCGGGGGTCCCGAACCCCGGATTCTAATACAGTCCGGTGGGTGCTCCCCACTGTCGGGACGGCACGCGCGCTTGAGTTCACCCCGCAAACCCCCTAAATAGGGTGAGTGGCACCATCGAGCCGGTCCGGTCAATGTCGATCCGTCTATACAACACGCTGACTCGTTCCAAGCAGGCGTTCCGTCCCGGCGATCCTTCGCGGGTCACGATGTATGTGTGCGGACCCACGGTATACAACTACGCCCATATCGGCAATGCGCGCCCGGCGGTCGTTTTCGATCTGCTGTACCGGCTGCTCAGGAGCCGCTATCAAAACGTCGTGTACGCGCGCAACATCACCGATATCGACGACAAGATCATCAAGGCGGCCGCTGCCAGCGGTGAGCCCATTGACGCGCTGACCGCTCGTTTTACCGATATCTACCGGCGCGACATGGCCGCGCTCGGCGTATTGCCGCCCGACCTCGAGCCGCGCGCGACCGATCACATGGACGAGATGGTCGCGATGATCGAGGCCTTGCTCGACGGCGGCCACGCTTACCTCGCGGAGGGCCACGTGTTGTTCGACGTGACCTCTCATCCGGCCTACGGCGAACTTTCCGGCCGCTCGCTCGACGATATGGAGGCCGGCGCCCGAGTGGAGGTCGAGGACTACAAGCGCAACCCGGGCGACTTCGTGCTGTGGAAGCCCTCCACCGCCGACCAGCCAGGCTGGGACAGCCCCTGGGGCCGCGGTCGCCCCGGCTGGCACATCGAGTGTTCAGCGATGAGCGCCAAGCACTTAGGCGCGACCATCGACATCCACGGCGGCGGCCGGGACCTGGTGTTTCCACACCACGAAAACGAGCTGGCGCAAAGCGTTTGCGTCCATCGCCAGCCGTTCGTGCGCTACTGGGTGCACAACGGCTTCCTGACCGTGGACCGTGACAAGATGTCGAAGTCGGAAGGCAATACGCTGACCGTCCACGAACTGCTCGAACAGTTTCCGGGGGAGGTCCTGCGGCTGGTGCTGATGTCGGCCCACTATCGCCAGCCGCTGGACTGGAGCGACGCCGCGCTGCAACAGGCGCGCGAGCGCCTGAACCGGATGTACCTGAGCCTGAGAGAGCTGGACGAGGTCGAACTCGACGAACCCGAAATCGACGCCCCAGTTGATTTACGCGAGGCCTTGGAGGACGATTTGAACACGCCCAAGGCGTTGGGGTTGCTGGCCACGTACGTCAACCGCGCCAACAGCGCCACCGATCCCGACGAACGGCGGCGCCTGAAGGCGGGGTTGCTGGGCGCGGGGCGCCTGCTCGGTCTGCTGGGTCACGAGCCCGAGGCGTGGCTCAAGGCGGGTGCCGGGCGCCAGCGGGTCGATGCCGAGGTGGTCGAGGCGCTGATCGCGGAGCGCACCCGCGCGCGGCGGGCGGCGGACTTCGATCAGGCCGACCGAATCCGCGACCAACTCAACGAGATGGGCGTTATCATCGAAGACGGCGCGGGAGAAACGCGCTGGAGGATCGCCACTTGAGCAACGTCGACGAGGCCCAAGCCGAAATCACCGAGGAATTCGGGTTTTTCGACGACTGGCTCGATCGTTACCAGTATCTGATCGATCTGGGACGCAAGCTGCCGCAGTTTCCGGAAGCCGCGAAGGTCGAAGAAAACCGCCTGCACGGTTGCCAGTCTCAAGTCTGGATGCTGGTCGACCGCGACGGCGACCGGCTCAATTTTCGCGCGGTCAGCGACTCGGCGATCGTGTGTGGGCTGATCGCGCTGCTGCTGCGGGTCTACTCCGGCCGCTCGGCCGATGAAATCCTGACCACCGAGCCGCGCTTCATTGACGACATCGGCTTGAGCGCGCACCTGTCGCCGACCCGCAGCAACGGCCTGCACGCGATGCTGCAAACCATTCGCGGCCACGCCGCGGCGGCGGCGGAAGCTCCCGCGCGGGTGCACTAAGCGGATTGGGACGAGGGGTTACTTGCTGAGCTGACGCTGGCGAAGTTCCCAGCGCTCCTGGGCATCCAGGCTCAACGTGGCGATGGGTCGGGCCTCGAGGCGCGCAATACCGATTTCCTCGTCGGTTTCCTCGCAGTAGCCGTATTCGTTGTTGTCGATGCGCTTGAGCGCCTTTTCGATCTTGCTCAGGAGCTTGCGGTACCGGTCGCGAGTTCTCAATTCCAGAGAATTTTCCGTCTCTCGGGTGGCGCGTTCGGCGTCGTCGCCGACGTCGCGCACCTCGTGGCGCAGGTTGTCGATGGTCTGCTGTGATTCCTCGATCAGTTCCTGACGCCAGCGCAACAGCTTGCGGCGGAAATATTCCAAGTGCTCCTCGCACATGTATTCCTTGCTCTTCGAGGGTTTGTAGCCCTTGGGCAGCTCGACCCGCGGGACGTAACCTTCGGGCAGCCAGTCTGTATTTTCGTTCATGTCGTTCATGTTGCTCTAACACCCTGAAAAATCAGGATATTCTGGTCACTCTGCCGGTATCAGATTTGGTTTCGAGACCGCTTCCTTGAGCGATCAGGGGCGATGTTATATCGTAACTCGGTTTATTCGGCAACTCCCCGCCGCCGAGCATGAGCGGGTAACAAACCGAGCGCCCGTGAAAAAAATCCTGCTGCTGACAATCGCCGCCTACAAGCGCACCCTCAGTCCGCTGCTGGGCGCGCGCTGCCGGTTTCACCCCAGCTGTTCGGAATACGCCCGTCAGGCGATCGAGCGGCACGGCGCCGGCCGCGGCGCGTGGCTGGCCGTCAAGCGCCTCGCCCGCTGCCATCCGCTGTGCGAGGGGGGCTACGACCCGGTGCCCGAACGCGCAGGTCACGGCACCTCGCG
>JBFGYD010000310.1:0-4005 GCA_041587615.1 Lysobacterales bacterium | reverse complement strand
GCTCAGCTCCAGCTTCGGCGCCCAGTCGGCGGTCATGCTGCACCTGGTGACCCGGATCCTGCCGGACATCCCGGTCGTGCTGGTCGACACCGGCTATCTGTTCCCGGAGACGTACCGTTTCGCCGATGACTTGCGCGACCGATTGGCGCTGAACCTGCACGTCTACCGGCCGGAGCTGAGCGCGGCCTGGCAGGAAGCGCGCTTCGGCCGGCGCTGGGAGCAGGGACTCGAGGGCATCGAAGCCCACAACCGCGACAACAAGCTCGAGCCGATGATGCGGGCCCTCGACGAACTCGACGCCGGCAGCTGGTTTGCCGGGTTGCGCCGCGCTCAGTCGAGCACCCGCGCGAACCGCGCCTTCGCCGAGATCGTCGACGGGCGCTGGAAGGTCTATCCGATCCTCGACTTCAGCGACCGCGACGTGCACCGCTATCTGACCGAGCATGACCTGCCGTATCACCCGCTGTGGGATCGCGGCTACGTCTCGATCGGCGACTGGCCCACGACCCGTTCGCTGGCCGAGGTCGACGATCGCGAGGCAACCCGTTTCTTCGGTCTCAAGCGCGAGTGCGGCCTGCACGAGGTCTAGGTGACCTCGACATCCTCGGCGCAGCGGCCTTTCAGCGGCAGTGACAGGTCCTTGAACATTGCGTCGATTTCGCTCTGGGCAGCCAGTTGCGCCGCGTCTCGCACCCGTCGCTGGGTCAAATGCGGGGCAAACAGTTCGATGAAGTCGTACATGAACTTGTTCAGCACCGCGTCGCGGCGAAAACCGACCCAGGTGGTCGAGCGCGGAAACAGGCCCGGCACCTCCAGCGCGACCAGGTTTTGGCCCTCGCAGTCCTGCGCCATTGACGCGATGATGCCGACCCCCATATCCATCTTGACATAAGTCTTGATCACGTCGGCGTCACGCGCGGTGAACACCACCTCCGGCTCCAGCCCCTGCTCGGTGAAGGCGCGCTTGAGGCTGGATTCGCCGCTGAAACTGAACACGTAGGTGACCAGCGGATGGGTCGCCAGCTCCTCCAGCGTCAGTCCGCTGCCGCGCTCGGCCAGCGCGTGGCTCGGGGGGACGATGATAACGCGGTCCCAGCGATAGCACGGCAGCATCACCAGCGTCGGGAACAGGCTCTTGGAGCCGGTGGCGATCGCGAAATCGACCCGCTTGTCGGCCACCATGTCGGCGATCTGCTCCGAGGTTCCCTGGTGCAGGTTGAGCGTCACGTTGGGGTAGCTGGCGCGGAACTCCCTAATCACCTCCGGCAGTACGTAGCGGGCCTGGGTGTGGGTGGTGCCGATCGACAGCTCGCCGCTCTTTTCGTGGTAGACCCGATCCGACAGCGCGCGAATGCTCTGCACCTCCTGCAGAATTCGGCGAGCGCGCTCGACGACCTGCTCGCCCTCGGGCGTCAGCGAGGCCAGAGATTTGCCGTGGCGACTGAACATCGTCAACCCGAGTTCGTCTTCCAGCAGCTTCATCTGCTTGCTGACCCCGGGCTGCGACGTGTGCAGGCGCTCGGCTGCGGCGGTGATATTCAGCCCGCTGTCGACGATGGCCAGCAGATATTCGAGTTGTCGCAGTTTCATCAGCGCACGTTTTGCCTCGTTGAGTCTAACCCTAAATCCCGGCGGCTGCGGGGGAGCATAACCGAACGCTATGGCGCCACAGAAAACGATTATTTCACCGACGCGCGCCGCGTTCTTATGCTGTGACCTGGGAAAATCGCTTTTGCCCGCAGCCAAATGGACCACTATCCGCTGTTTGCCAATCTGAGCGACCGCCCGTGTCTGGTGGTCGGCGGCGGCGCCGTGGCGGCGCGCAAGCTGGCGCTGCTGCGCCGCGCCGGCGCTAGAGTCACGGTGGTGTCGCCGCGCCTTGACGAGGAACTGGCCGTCGGGGCCGCCGCCGGCGAGATCCGTTGGGTTGCTCGCCGCTTTCGGGCCGCAGACGTCAACGGGCAACGGATCGCGATCGCGGCCACCGCGGACGAATCGGTCAACGCGAAAGTAGCCCAGGCGGCGCGCGCGCGCGGCTGCTGGGTCAACGTCGTCGATCGGCCGCAACTGTCCGATTTCATTTCCCCCGCGCTGGTCGACCGCGCGCCGCTGCTGGTGGCGATTTCCACCGGTGGCGCGATGCCGGTGCTGGCGCGCCGGATCCGGACGTGGTTGGAGGGCCTCCTGCCGGCCTCGCTGGGGCCGCTGGCGCGGGCGGCCGCGCGCTGGCGCGGGGCGGTAAAGCGGCGGCTGCCCGACATCGCGGCGCGGCGCCGATTCTGGGACCGCATCCTCGATCGTCACGCCGGCACGGCCGACCCCGATCGAGTCGTTGGCCGGGCCCTGGAGGAAACTGGCCGGCAACTCCACGGCAAGGTCTACCTGGTTGGCGCCGGGCCCGGCGACCCGGAGCTGCTGACCCTGAAGGCGCTGCAGGTGCTGCAGCGCGCCGACGTGATCCTGCACGACAAGCTGGTGCCAGCGGCGATCCTGCAACGCGCCCGGCGAGACGCGCGCCTCATTGACGTGGGCAAGCGCGCCGGCGGCGGCCACCACCTGAAGCAGGCGCGGATCAACGCCCGCCTGGTCGAACTGGCTCAGGCCGGAAATCTGGTGTGCCGGCTCAAGGGTGGCGATCCGGCGCTTTTTTCCCGTGCGGGCGAGGAGATCGAAGCGCTGAATGAGGCCGGAATCGAGGTCGAGGTCGTTCCCGGCATCACCGCCGCATCGGCCTGCGCCGCGGCCGCGGGCATTCCGCTGACCCACCGCGATCTGGCCCACCGGGTCGTGCTGGCGACTGCTCACTGCCAGGCGGATGCCGACTGCCTCGACGCAAAGCTGATGGCACGACCTGACCAGACGCTGGCGCTGTACATGCCGGTCAAGAAGCTGCCGCAGCTGCAGCGTCGCCTGATCCGCCAGGGCCTGCCGCCGGACACGCCCTGTGCGCTGATCGAAAACGGCAGCCGGCCGGGTCAGCGGACCCTGATCACGAACCTGGGGAAGCTCGCCGGCGAGGCCGGCCGCAACCGGATCGCTTCGCCGGCATTGCTCATCGTCGGCCAGGTTGTGAGAATAAGCGGCGCCAACAACGTCTATCCTAAGGAGACGCTCGTCGCCAGCAACGCGGCCTGACCCACACCGCCCGCCCTGGCGTCGCCGCAACAACAACCGAAGGGGAACGATCCATGATCTACAACAGCATCCTCGACACCATCGGCAACACGCCGGTGGTCAAGCTGAACCACATGGGGCCGGACCACGCCGAGGTCTACGTCAAGATCGAGGCGTTCAATCCAGCCGCCTCGGTAAAGGATCGCCTGGCCTACGCGATCATCGTCGATGCCGAAGAAAGCGGCGCGCTGAAGCCCGGGCAAACGGTGGTGGAGGCCACCTCCGGTAACACCGGCATCGCGCTGGCCATGGTGTGCGCAGCCACCGGCCACCCGCTGGTCTGCACGATGGCCGACAGTTTCTCGGTCGAGCGCCGCCGGCTGATGAAGATGCTCGGCGCCAAGGTCATACTGACCCCGGCCGCCGAGCGGGGCTCGGGCATGGTGCGCCGGGCCGAGGAGCTGGCCGAGGAGCACGGCTGGTTCCTCGCCCGCCAGTTCGAGAACCCGGCCAACCCGGCCTATCACCGCAATACCACCGGGCCCGAGATCCTGCAGGATTTCGCCGGCAAACGGCTGGATTACTGGGTCACCGGCTGGGGCACCGGTGGCACCATGACCGGCGCCGGCGAGATGATCCGTCTAGCCCGTCCCGAGGTCAAGATCATCGCCACTGAGCCGGCCGGCGCGTCGCTGTTGACCGGCGCCGAGTGGCAACCGCACAAGATCCAGGGCTGGACTCCGGATTTCATCCCGGCAGTGCTCAGCCGCGACGTCTACCACGAGCTGGTGCCGGTCACCGACGAAGAGGCCATCGCCGCGTCCAGGGCTCTGGCCAGCCGGGAAGGCATCCTGGTAGGCATCTCGGCCGGCGGCACGCTGGCCGCCGCGC
>JBFGYD010000309.1:0-4019 GCA_041587615.1 Lysobacterales bacterium | reverse complement strand
GGGTGAAAGGCGGTGATCTGGTTGTCGTCCAGGTCGGTGGTGATGAACGCCTGAGCGGTGAAGAGTTCCTCGAGTTCCACCACGTAACGGCGCGAGATCCCCATCTCATCCAGGTGCTCGCGATACAGGTCGAAGTCCTGGCCGACCGCGGCCATCGGATAGGGCTCGCCGCCGAGCAGCTTCAGGTTGTAGCTGATGTTGCCGGCGCAGCCGCCGTAGGCCTTGCGCAGCTCCGGCACCATGAAGGACACGTTCAGCATGTGCACCTTGTCCGGCAGGATGTGGTTCTTGAAATGGTCCGGAAACACCATGATGGTGTCGTAGGCCAGCGAACCGCAGATCAGCGCCGCCATGGGCTTACTCCTTGCTTCGAAATCTCATTCATTATCGAGTTCCTCGGTGAGGATCTTGCGCACCTGGCCGGGATTGGCCTGGCCGCGGGTGGCCCGCATGACCTGGCCGACGAAATAATTGAGCACCTTCGCCTCGCCGTTGCGGTACTGGGCGATCTGCTCCTCGGAATCGGCCAGTATGCCGCGGATGACGTCGCGGATCGCGTCCGAGTCGCTGATCTGGCGCAGGCCGCGGGCGGCGATGACCTGATCGGCGTCGCCCTCGCCCGAGAGCATGCCCTCGAACACCGACTTGGCCAGCTTGCCGGAAATGGTGCCGTCGGCGATGCGGGCCAACAGGCCCGCCATCATCGACGCGCTGACCGGGCTCGAGTCAATATCGAGATCGCGCTTGTGTAGCGCGCCCATCAGCTCCACGACGACCCAGTTGGCGCAGCGCTTGGGCTCGACCCCCGGCGCTGCGGCCACGACCGCTTCGAAAAACTCCGCCAGTCGCGGATGGGCGACGAGCTGATGCACGTCCTCGGCGCTCAAGGCCAGCTCGTCCCGGTAGCGGCGGCGCTTGCCGGCGGGCAGTTCCGGGATGCCGGCGCGGATGCGCTCCGAGGCCGCCGGGTCGATCCGCAGCGGCAGCAGGTCGGGGTCCGGGAAGTAGCGGTAGTCCTCGGCCTCTTCCTTGCCCCGCATCGAGCGGGTCTCGTTCTTGTCCGCGTCGTACAGTCGGGTCTCCTGGACGATCTGCTCGCCCGATTCGAGCCGGTGGATCTGGCGGTGGATCTCGTAATCGATGGCCCGCTCGACGAACCGGAACGAGTTGATGTTCTTGATCTCGGCGCGGGTGCCCAGCTTCGTGCTTTCCCGCGGGCGCACCGAGACGTTGGCGTCGCAGCGAAACGAGCCCTCGGCCAGGTTGCCGTCGCAGATGTCCAGGTACATCACCAGCGTGTACAGCTCGCGCATCAGCGCGACAGCCTCGCGCGCGGTGTGCAGCTCCGGCTCGGTCACGATTTCGATCAGCGGCGTGCCGGCGCGGTTCAGGTCGATGCCGCTGCGGCCGCGAAACAGGTCGTGAACCGACTTGCCGGCGTCTTCTTCCAGGTGCGCGCGGACGATGCCGATCTTGCGCGGCGCGCCGTCGTCGCCGTCGATTTCGACCGTGCCGCCGGCGACGATCGGCTGCTCAAACTGGCTGATCTGGTAGCCCTTGGGCAGGTCCGGGTAGAAGTAGTTCTTGCGCGCGAACACGCACTCGGGCGCGATTTTCCCGCCGATCGCGTGGCCCAGCTTGATCGCCATCTCGACCGCCTCGCCGTTGAGCACCGGCAGCGTGCCGGGCATGCCCAAGTCGAGCGCGCAGGCCTGCCGGTTGACCTCGGCCCCGTAGGCGGTGGCCGCGGCCGAGAAGATCTTGCTGCGCGTCTTGAGCTGCACGTGCAGCTCCAGCCCGATCACCGGTTGCCAATGATCCATCTAGCGCCCCGCCTCGCCCGCGATTTCCTCCGGCCGGCGCGTGTGCCAGTCGGTCGCGCGCTGGAGCTGGTGGGCCAGCGCCAGCAGGCGGGCCTCGTCGAAATAGCGCCCGATCATCTGCACCCCGACCGGCAGGCCGGACGCGGACTCGCCCGGGACCGAGATCGCCGGCACCCCGGCCAGGTTGACCGCCACCGTGTTGACGTCGGCCGAGTACATCGCGATCGGGTCGCCTTCCTTTTCGCCGACGCCGAACGCGACCGTGGGCGCGGTTGGAGAGATCAGCACGTCGACGGATTCGAACGCCCGCCTGAAATCGTCGGCGATCAGGTGCCTGGCGCGCATCGCCTTGCCGTAATACGCCTCGTAGTAGCCGGCCGAAAGCGCGTAGGTACCGACCAGGATGCGGCGCTTGACCTCGGCCCCGAAGCCCTCGGCGCGCGAACGGGAATACAGGTCCGCCAGGTTGCGCGGCGCTTCGCAGCGGTGCCCGTAGCGGACCCCGTCGAAGCGCGACAGGTTGGACGAGCATTCGGCCGGGGCGATCAGGTAATAGGTCGACACCGCCAGCGGGGCGTTGGGCATCGAGACCTCGCTGACCTGGGCGCCGAGGCGTATGAGTTCGTCCACCGCGCGCATCGTCGCGGCCGCCACGTCCTCGTCGATCCCGTGCCAGTATTCGCGCGGCAGGCCGATCTTCAGCCCGCCGACGTCGAGGTCCAGCAGGGCCGGATAATCCTCGACCTCGCGCTCGACCGAGGTCGAATCGCGCGGGTCGTGGCCCGACATGGCCTTCAGCAGCCAGGCGCAGTCCTCGGCGCTGCGTCCGATCGCCCCGGCCTGGTCCAGGCTGGAGGCGAACGCAACCAGCCCGTAACGCGACACCCGCCCGTAGCTGGGCTTGATCCCGGTAACCCCGCAGAACGCGGCCGGCTGTCGGATCGAGCCGCCGGTGTCGCTGCCGGTCGCGAACGGGATCAGGCCGGCGGCGACCGCCGCGGCCGAACCCCCGGACGAGCCGCCGGGCACCCGGTCGAGGTCCCACGGGTTCCGGACCGTGCCGAAGTGGCTGTGCTCGGTGGAAGAGCCCATCGCGAACTCGTCCATATTGGTCTTGCCCAGCGTGATCGCCCCGGCCGCGGCGATGTTGGCCGTCGCGGTGGAATCGTACGGGGGCACGAAGTCGGCCAGCATCCGCGAGCCGCAGGTGGTCTTGAGCCCGGCGGTACAGAAGTTGTCCTTGTGAACCACCGGGAGGCCGGTGAGATCGGAATCCTCACCGTGCTCCAGCGCCTCGTCGGCCGCGCGCGCCGCGGCCAGCGCCCGCTCGGCATCCAGCGTTACGAAGGCGTTCAGGCGCGGCTGGGCGGCGCCGATGCGGTCCAGGCATTCGGCGCAAAGTTCGGCCGCGCTGAACTCACCAGCGCGCAGGCCCGTGCGCAGCTCGGCTATCGATTTATCCCACATGATGCATGAGGCGCCGGGCCGTCATCACTCGATGACCTTGGGCACCAGGTAATAGCCGTCGGCGGCTTCCGGCGCGAGCGGCTGGAACGCGTCGCGAGCGTCCGGCTCGGAGACCTCGTCGGCGCGCAGCGGCTGCTGCAGGTCCAGCGGATGGGCCATCGGCTCGACCCCCTCCAGCGGCGCCTCGGTCAGATCGGCAACGAAATCCAGCAGCGCCCGGAAATGGCTCACGTACGCGTCGAGTTCGTCCTCGCCCACCGCCAGCCGCGCCAGGCGGGCGGTGTGGGCGACGGTTTGCGGATCGATGTTGCTCATGTTTGCGGGCGCCGGCGCTTGAGAGTGGGGCGAAGATAACACCTTCGCGGCCCCTGTCCAGAGTTAGCTACCTTTGCAGGAAATTACGGCGAATATGGTACAGTAGCGCGCTTTTGAAAACCTCGGCCCCGGGGCCGGCTCGGTGAACCCACAATAATGTTTCTAAAACGTCTTCGCGGGCTGTTCTCCAACGACCTCTCGATCGATTTGGGCACCGCCAACACGCTGATTTACGTGCGCGGCGAGGGGATCGTGCTCAACGAGCCGTCGGTGGTCGCGATTCGCCAGGACCGCGGCCGCGGCGGCGCCAAATCGGTCGCCTCGGTGGGACGCGACGCGAAGCGCATGCTCGGGCGCACCCCGGGGAATATCAAGACCATCCGGCCGCTGAAGGACGGCGTGATCGCCGACTTC
>JBFGYD010000308.1:0-4023 GCA_041587615.1 Lysobacterales bacterium | reverse complement strand
GGTTGGCGTTGACCTCCGAGCGCGCGTCCAGCACCAGCCCGGCCGCCTCGGCCAGCGCGATCACGGCTTGTTCCGACACGTAACCCTGTGCGGCGGTAACCGCGGGATCGCTGCCGTCCGGCGCGCGATGCTGGACCACTCCGAGGATACCGCCCGGCTTCAGGACTCGGGCGAACTCTTTGAAGATGCCCTCGGCGATGCCGTCACCGATCCAGCCGTGGACGTTGCGAAAGGTGAGTACCAGGTCGACCGACTCCGGGGCGCCAAGGGAACCCGACTCGGGCGGCGAGAACGGAACCACCTCGACCTGGTCGTACACGTCCGGGCGGTCGGCGAACTTGGCCAGCAGCTCCTGCTGCAGGCGATAGCGGTACGCGGGCTGGCCCTCGATCGCGACGTCGTACGCCGCGACCAGCAGTTTGCCGTGATCGCGCACCGCCGGTGCCAGCACCTCGGTGTACCAGCCCGAGCCGGGCCAGATTTCCATCACAGTCATGCCGTCGGCGAGGCCGAAGAAGTCTAGCGTGCCGACCGGATGGCGATGGCGATTGCGGGCCACGTTGGCCTCGGAGCGGTGGTCGCCGAACATCCCCCGCTCTACCCGGCCCGCCGCCGACAGGTCGCCGGCCACGGTTGAGGCGGTCGCCAGCACGATCAGCAGGCTGATGAGCAATGCGCGCATAATAAATTCTCCGCAAGACAAAGAGGCCGGATCATAGCGGAAAGGCCGCGCCGAAGTGAATCGCTGCTATATTCAGCCCCAATGGGGATCACCAGGCGAACGATCTTGCTGAGTGCAGGCGCCTCGCTGCTGGCGGCCGCGGCTTTGGCGCTACTGCTCTACGGCACGTTCAGCCCCCGCTACGACTCCGACTACGCGGGTGCGGCGACCTGTGGTGAATGCCACACTGGGATCTATCCTCGCTGGCAGGGCTCGCCGCACGCCAACATGACGCGCCGCACGTCGCAGCAGTCGGTGGTCGGCGATTTCGACCGACACGAATGGTTCCTGCCGGCGACCGCGCGGCGAGGCCCGCTCGACGAGCGCCCCGTGGCTCGGATGTACCGTGAGGGCGAGCACTGGTTCATGGCCCTGCGCCAGCCGGGCGGCGACGCGTTCGTCGCCTATCCGATCGAGTACGTGATCGGTTACCAGTACCGCCAGGTCTATCTGACCCGGGAACCGGGTGGGGTGCTGCGGCGCCTGCCGCTGCAGTGGTCGGTGAAGCGCCAGGAATACTTTCCGTATTGGAATCTGCAGGAGGGCAGCACTCCGTCGGCGGCCGATTTCGCCGCCCAGATGCGCTCTCTGAACTCAGCCTGGAATCTGTTTTGCGCGCGTTGTCATACCACCCACCTAACCATCCTCGACAAGGATCCAGGCCACACCCGCGCGCGGACGGCATGGGTCGACGACGGCATCGCCTGCGAGGCCTGCCACGGCCCCGGCAGCAGCCACGTCGAGTATTTTCGGTCCGGTTACTTCAAGCGAATCGCCAGCTGGGTGGCCAGCAAGTTCGCCGGACACCCGGTGGCCTACATCGCCAGCGCCGACAAGCTCGACAAGGGCCAAGCGATGAGCGTTTGCGCCCGCTGCCACGGCTCCGACATCTTGATGTCGGTCACCGACGTGTACCGGACCTACGAGCCCGGCTACAGCCGCGAGGGTCGGACCAACGACATCTCGCGCCATTTTCGGAGCACGCCGCTGACCCCGGGCCGGCCCAACCCAACCGTGGAGACCTACGCCGACGGTGAGCCCAAGGGTATCGGAATGCTGTTTCGCTCGCTGATTGAATCGAGTTGCTATCAGCAGGCCGAGATCCGCTGCTACGACTGCCACGACCCGCATCAGAACAAACTGCCGGCGGCGCCCGGACTGCTGCAGCCGTCGGCGGCCAGCAATGATTATTGCCTGGGCTGTCATCGACAGCTGGAAGCCGATCCGATGGCCCATAGCGGGCATCAACCGGGAACGCCGGGATCGTTCTGCTACGACTGCCACCTGCCAAAGATCATCACCAAGCTCGGCGGGGGTGAGTTGGAATACGCTCGCACCCACCGCTTCAGCTACCTGCCGGAAAGCGCGCTGGACAGCCGCCCGAACCCGGGCATTGCGGCGAGCCCGTGCCGGCAGTGTCACGACCCGGACCACCTGTCGGCGGGGCCTTAATCCGGGTATTCCGTGAGTTCACGAGGCGCCGCGAGTCTTCTGGCCTCGATCAATCGGCTGGAAGAGTGTTCAATCTGGCGCAGGCCTGACCCCTCGCCCGATCTGCGTTGGGCGTTCGGCTCTCCGACTACGCGCCGGTTCGGATCACGGGCGGGGTCTCCGCATGGGTGGCGATCAGACCGACCAGCGTGGCCCATAACTGCGGCGGCAGGTCGTGGCCCATCCCGTCGATGATTTGCAGGCGCGCACCCGGGATGCACTCGGCGCTGTGGACTCCGCACGCCACTGGAATCAGCGGATCGTCGCGCCCGTGGATAACCAGGGTCGGGACTTTGATCGTCCTCAGCAGCTCCACCCGGCTGCCGCTGGCCACGATCGCGGCCAGCTGCCGCCTGAACCCCTGAGGGTAAAAGCTGCGCTCGACCGCGGCTGTGACCAGCTCGCGCCACTCGGCGTCGCTGCGCGGATAGGCCGGGCTAGAGATGAGCTTCAGAGCCTTGATCGTGTAGTCGATCAGGCTCTCGCGGTCGGGCGCCGCCGGCCGCCCGGAGAACATGTGTCCCGCCACCTCCGGGCGTGCCCCCGGCAGACCGCGGGCACCGCTGGTCGACATGATCGAAATCAACGACAGCACCTTCTCCGGCGCGCGCGCGGCGATCAGCTGGGCGATCATGCCGCCCATCGAGGCGCCGACCACGTGGGCGGCAGCGATATCCAGAGACTCCAGCAGCCCCAACGCGTCGTCGGCCATGTCTTCGAGCCGGTAGGGGGTGCGCAGGGGCAGGTGGAGCATCCGCGCCAGCAGAAAGCGCAGCGGGCCCGGCGCCGGCGCGCCGTCGAACTTGGTCGACAGCCCGATGTCGCGGTTGTCGAATCGAATCACTCGAAAGCCGCGCGCCGCGAGGGCCTCGCAGAAGGGTTCGGGCCAGGCGGTCATCTGGGTGCCAAGCCCCATGATCAGCAGGATCGCCGGATGGCGCGGATTGCCGAATTCATCGTATTCCAATGAAATCGAATTGGCCTGAATTTTTGCCATGGCGTCGCGTTGGTTTTTCGCCGAATAAGGGGCTGACATGGGGGCGGTTCCGCTCATTTCCAGACGAGAAGTTGATCCGTGCTCATGCAATCACGATCCGATCCTCCGATAATGGGTTCATCCGAATCGACCGAATCGAGGACACCGTGTCGCAAGACCAGTTCGAAACACACTTCCCGACCACCGTGATGCAGCGCGAACACCCCGACTCCGGGGATCTCAACAGCGCGCTTTTCGGCCTGATCGCGGCGCTCGAGGACAAATACCGCGGCACCGAACACGACGCCGTCAAGGAGGGCATGGTCACAACCCAGGGGGGGTACCAGACCTCGACCCGGATGAACCTGTTCACAATGAAAGACGAGGCGATAGCGCGATTTAGAGACCAGATCCTGATGCCGGCAGCTCGGAGCTACCTCGAGCGGGTGTTCGAAGACCAGGCGGGCGTACTCAATCCGTGGCCGGTGGGCTGGGCCAACGTGCTGCGCGCGGGCGATTGGCAGGGACCACACTTTCACCCGACCCAAAACAACGTCGCCAGCGGCGTCTACTACGTGCGCCTGCCCGCGGACACGCCGCCGCCGCAAGGCTGCATCGAGTTTTTGAATCCGATCCCGGAATCGGTCCATCACGGCTTTCCACCGAACCGCCGGCTCCATCCACGGGAAGGAAAAATCGTGCTGTTTCCACCGTACTACGTGCACTACGTGCACCCGTTTCGCGGCCCCGGCGAGCGGGCGATCATCGCGTTCGACGTATTGGCGCAGAGGCCGGGGTTCGAGCTCGTAACTTAGCGTCTCCGTCACTCCTAGCC
>JBFGYD010000307.1:0-4023 GCA_041587615.1 Lysobacterales bacterium | reverse complement strand
GTCTCGCCAACCGGACGGTTGGCGGGACCGCTAGCCCGCATTTTGCATGAGTTGCCGGAATTGTCGGCGGATTCCACGAGTGGAGCTTGGCCGATCGTCCGCCGGGGGATAGCCGTAGCTATCGCCCAAGGGGGACCGGGCGAGATCCGCCGTGCAATTCGGCGACAAACCGGCAGCGTCACGGTTTGCATATTGCGCCAGACGCGGAGTATTCACGTCGTCCGTTGATCCGGCTCAGTAAATAGATGATGCCGAGTGAAACTCATGCAATATGCGGGTTAGCTCGCGTTCAGGTGCACCTGGGAGCCGGCCCAGTCGGCCATCGCCAGCGTTTCCTTCAGGTCCGGGTGGCGCAGCATGATGAAGCCGTCGGAGACCAGAGTCTGGCGCCAGTCGCGGCGCCGGCTGCCCGGCGGCAGCAGCGTGTTCCAGACCACGTGCTGGCCGAAGCGGCGCTTGAACTCGTCCCAGCCGTCGGAACTCTGGATCGTGCCGACTCCGCGCGCGCGCTTGTAGATCGTCGCGACGTTGTAGCCGCGCCTCAAGTCGGTGCCGAATTGGCCATGCGCGACCGCGCGTCCCCACTCGCGGAACACGTCGAAGTCGCAGGCGAATTTCATCTGATCGACCTGGTGCGCGCCCGGCGGGCGGGCGCCGATCTCGCCGAACACGACCTCGCCGTCGGCCTTGCGGTACCACTCCATGTGGGTGAAGCCGGTGTCGAAATCGAGCGCCTTGATGACCGCTTCGCCCATCTCGACCCCGCCGGCCAGTTCCGGCTGATCGACGTGGCGCAGCGCGATCACCTGCGGGCTGATCCACTCATTGGAGCGGGCGATCAGTGGCCGCGGCCGGTACCAGGCGATGTTGTAGTAAGCGATGCGTCCGCCAATCGTGATCGTGTCGAAGGTGTATTCTTCGCCGTCGACGAATTCCTCGACGCTGACCAGGTCGACGTGGCGCAGTTTGGGCAGCACGCGGCGGAGTTGATCCCGGCTCTCGACCCGGTAGGTGTCGGCCGAGCCGGCGCCGGCGATGGGCTTTAAGATCAGCGGAAATCCGATCTGCTCGGCCGCTTCCCAGCACGCCGCGACCGAGCTGGCGGCGACGTGCTTGGGCGTGCGAATTCCGGTGGCATCGAGCGCCTGCTTCATCCGCTCCTTGTCGCGGAATTTGAGCGCCTGTTTGAGTGTCAGGCCGGAGACACCGAAGGCCTCGCGCAGCCGCGCGGCGAGCATGATCCCGGGCTCCCACAGGCACTCGATCCGGTCGAGCCGGCGACCCTTGAATTCGGACCGCAGTTCCTTGATCACCGCTTCCTCGTCCCACAGCGATCGGACCTGCAGGTAGCCGCTCAGCGACGCCTTGACCAACTCGGGCAGCGATCCCACGTGCGAGTCGCCGACCCCGAACACGGTCGCGCCGACCTCGGCCAGCCCGCGGGTGAACTCCGGCATGTCGGCCGGGTAGCCGGGCGAGAGCAGCAGTACGTTCAACGCGCACCCCCGTGGCGCTTCGCGCGCCCGCAATGTCGCGTAGAATAGATCGAGCGCGCCGATATCAAGCCGCCGCCCGGCAACAAGGGCAATAACGAGTATTCCATGAAAATCTGCCTCACCGCGTCCGAACTGAGTCCGTTGGCCAAGACCGGCGGGCTGGCGGATGTCTGCGCGGCATTGGCCGCCTATCTCGACCACAGCGGCCATGACGTTCGGGTCATTATGCCGGGCTATTCTACTATCGACCGCACTGAAATTGACTTGACGCCGGTGGATTTCTTGAGCGACATGGAGCTCGGTCTCGGTCCGCACCGGTATCATTACTCGATCGACACCGCCCGGCTGCCGGGTACGAAGCTGCGCATCTATCTGATCGACTGCCCCGCGCTCTACCAGCGCCCGAGCATTTATTGCTCCGACGGCGACGAACACCTGCGTTTCCTGCTGCTGACCCGGGCCACGCTGGAGATGTGTCAGCACATGGGTTGGAGCCCCGACGTCATTCACTGCAATGACTGGCATACCGCGATGCTGCCGCTTTACCTTAAGTCGCTATACCAGTGGGATCGCTTATTCGCCAATACCCGCTCGCTGCTGACGATCCACAACATCGGCTACCAGGGCGTGTTCGGAGCCAACATCCAAGACGCCGTCGATCTTGGCTCCGCGTCCCATCTGCTGCACCAGGAAGATCTGGCGCGCGACCGCATCAATTTTCTGAAGACCGGGGTTTTGTACGCGGATCATCTGAGCACGGTGAGCCCGACCTACGCCAAGGAAATCCAAACCGACGCCTACGGCATGGGCCTGCAGCACCTGCTGGCCGAGCGGCGCGATTCCCTGACCGGCATCCTCAACGGCATCGACGCCAGCGAATGGGACCCCTCGACCGACCGGCTGATCCCCCACCACTACGCCGCCGGCGACCTGCAGGGCAAGCTGGACAACAAGCGCCGGCTCAGCGCGGATCTAGGGCTCGAGTTCAATCCGGACATGCCGCTGATCGGCATCGTCACCCGACTGACCTCCCAGAAGGGGCTGGATCTGATCGAGCAGGTGGCGCCGAAGCTGCTCCGGCGGCGGCGCTTTTCGATGGCGGTGCTGGGCAGCGGCGCGGCCCGTTACGAGGAATTTTTTACCGTACTGCAGGCCAGGTTTCCGGGCCGGGTGTGTTTTTACCGGGGCTTCAACAACCGACTGGCGCACTGGATCGAGGCCGGCAGCGACATGTTCCTGATGCCGTCGCAGTACGAGCCCTGCGGCCTCAACCAGATGTACTCGCTGCGCTACGGCACCGTGCCGATCGTGCGGGCCACCGGCGGGTTGGCGGATTCGGTCGAGTTGTTCAACCCGGCCACGGGCCAGGGCACGGGCATCGTGTTTAAAGATTATGACACCACCGGTTTGGAATGGGCGATCAACACGGCGATCGATCTGTTTCACGACCGCGACGCGTGGCACCGGCTGGTCGAAAACGGTATGGCCCAGGACTTCTCCTGGAAACGCCAGGGCAAACACTACCTGGATCTGTACCGCCGGATCTCCGGCGGCTAAAAAGGGTCCAGGACCCGTTCTGTGGGCTGACCCTCAGCCGTCGCCCACCAAGTTATCGCGTTGCCGATACCGGAGTGAACACCACTCGATCGAGTCCGACGAAGTAGTTGGTCGAGGCTTCGTTTTTCCCCGACACCAGGAAAGAGAGTTGGTGCGATCCGGCCGCGAGCAGGTGCCGTCCAAGGTCCGATCGGCTGAGAGTCACGCTCGGACCGTAGCCGTCTACTTCGCCCGACTGATGACCGTCGGTGAAAACGATGAATCGGCTGAAGTCGGGTGCCGCGGTGTGGAAGAGCATGAGGTTGTAGTCGCCAGCATGTGGCACTTCGAAGGTGAGGGTCAGCCGCGGGCCGGCGCCGGCCGGAACCGATGCACTCCAAAAAAGCTGGGCGTCGCCACCCCAGCCCGCTCCGAAACCCGTCATCTCCTGGCGCACGACCGAACCCTCCGATGTTGCCGCCGACGCAATGAGCGTTTCAGCCTCGACGACGAGTTCAGTCGCGGCGAGTCCGCCGGTGATCCCTCCAGCCGGCAGGCGGGTCGCCACCGGCGGAGCGGCAGATGTCCGGGCGACCGTTGGAGCGGCCGATTTGGTGCCAACCGACGGCGGAGTCCCTTGCGGTTCAGCCGGCGGCTTTGCCGGTATCTTGAGGGTGCCCTTCGCGGTGGACATTTTCGGCGTTACTCGGATAGTCGCCGGAGCGGTGGTGTTGTTGGCGAGATTTCGGTCCGAGACCTGCTTCGGCTCGTTGACGACGCAGACCGCGCTGTGATCGCCGGGGCCCTCGGCGACCCAGGCAGCGGGCCCACTGGTGGAATCGACCGCGAAGTGGTGATGGCCGCTCTGGTCCTTTCCTATTCTCGTCCGTGGGCCCAGGGTCCCTTCGAAGTCGCCCACGGGGTGTCCATCGACCAGAATGCGGATCGGAAACCGGTGCACCTTACCGCCGGCATACCAGTGGGTGCCTTG
>JBFGYD010000306.1:0-4031 GCA_041587615.1 Lysobacterales bacterium | reverse complement strand
TGGGCCAGCGGCATCCCGTGAATGTTGCCCGAGGGCGAGGTCTCGGGGAGGTTCATGTCGCCGTGAGCATCGAACCAGAGCAGGCCGACGCGCTCGTCGCGAGCGCGGAAATGAGCCGCGATTCCGGACACGGTGCCGATTGCGATCGAGTGATCGCCGCCGATGACCAGCGGCACCTCGCCGGCGTCGAGGATTTCGCGGACCCGGGTCGAGAGGCGGCGACAGACTTCCAGGATTTCGTGCTTGTAACGCGCCTCGGCGCTGGCCCGGGAGCGCGTTTCCATCGCCGGCACCGGAATGTCTTCTTCTACTGCCACGTCGTAGCCGAGTTCGCGCAGGGCCTGGCCCATGCCGGCCCGGCGCAGGGCCGAGGGTCCCATGTCGGTACCGCGGCGGCTCGCACCCAGGTCCATCGGTACGCCGATGATGCGCAGCGTTTTGTCGGTGATCGGCATGGCGGGAATTGACCTCAATGGGGCAGTTCCGGGAATTATCGCCAATGAGCCGCCGATCGTCGACCGTAGCAAACCTTTGCCCTCGAGCGGGGTCAAAAACGGCAGGACGGATGTGAATCGCCCGCTCTGTTGCTAGACTGGAGCGAGGCCCGGTGAGTTCGCTGAACGAAGGAGGTCACGTGAACAAGCTACAGTTCTTCGCGGTGGTCCTGGTGGCGCCGGCAGCGTCCGCGGTGCTGGTCGATGATTACCCACCGGAGCGGGTCACGACGATCGAGACCCGGCATGGCCGGGTCGTGGCCGAAGAAGAGCTCGAAGACGGCTCGCACGTGGCGACCGGCGCAATCATCGGCGGCCTGATCGGCCTCGGAAGCTCGGGTGGGAAATCCGGCAGCACCAAGGTCAAACGCACCGCCGGCGGCGCGATACTCGGCGGCGTGATCGGCAGCCAGGTCGACAAGTCCAAGAACTCGCTGTACACGATCCAGCTCGTCGGCGGCGGCGAAGTGCAGGCGGTCCTGTCCAAGAAAGCGCTGAAGGTGGGCGACTGCGCCGCCATCAACTACCGGTCGGACCGGACAGACGTTCACTATGCCTCCGATTACTATTGTGCACCCCACTCGCAGGTCGCGCCGGCGCAACCCTTCCCGGACGAATCGGATCCGTGCCTGGAGGCCAAGCGCCGGTTGCTCGAGGCGACCGATCCGGCCGAGATCGAGGTGCTGGAGCGTAAGGTCTCGATCATCTGCGACGGCTGACTGGGGTCACGGGCGCCCCCTTCATCGTGGCCAACTGGCAGGACGCCTACTCCGGCGAGATCAGCTTCATGCGCGCCGGATTTGCGAGCGGCCCTTCCGGCGTCGACATCGCCGTGCTGGGCGTGCCCTATGACCTTGGAACCACCGGCCGACCCGGGGCCCGTTACGGTCCGCGCGCGGTTCGTGAGCAGTCGCTGGCGGTCGGCGAATTCGAGTGGGGTGTGTGGCCGTGGAGTTACGACGTCAAGGCGCGGCACAAGGTCCGCGACCTCGGTGACATCCAGGGCTTTACCGCCTATCCGGAGCGCCTGTGCCCGGCGCTGGAAAAGACCGCCGATGAGATTTTGGAGGCAGGCGCCAGCCTGCTCGCGATCGGCGGCGATCACTTCATATCTCTACCGCTGCTGCGCGCCCACGCGCGTCGTCACGGACCGCTTGCGCTGATCCATTTCGACGCCCACTCGGACACCTGGGTCGACCCTGACCTGAACCACGGCACGATGTTCTACCACGCGCTGCAAGAAGGACTGATCGCCGCGGAGCATTCGATCCAGGTCGGACTGCGCACGCCGAATCCGAACACCCACGGGATTCAAATCCTGCCCGCCGAGGAACTGCTCGAGATGCAGCCCGGTGAAGTCTGCCAAGCCATTCGCCAGCGGGTCGGAGAAAAGCCCGCCTATCTGACCCTGGACATCGATTTTCTGGACCCGGCTTACGCCCCGGCTACCGGAACGCCGGTCTGCGGCGGACCGAACACCGCGCTGGCGCGGCGCATCCTGCAGGGTCTGGCCGGGCTGCGAATCGTCGGCGGCGACCAGGTCGAGGTCGCCCCTCACTACGACAGCGCCGGTCAGATTACCGCTTTGGCCGGAGCGACCTTGGCCGCCGACATCCTGTACCTGATCGGCGAGGGCCGCTCAGCCGGTTAAACCAAGCGGCGGAGTGGGGTGGACGAATCGGCGCTCGAAAGCGAAGATAACGTTGTGTTTCGCCGACGGGCCCGACCATGACCCCCAACGTGCGCGCCTTCGACGACTGGATCCGCTCCAGTTTCGCGGATCTGAACACCGAGCTGGAGGAGCTGTACTACGCCCAATCGGACCGCGCGGCGATCGAGGACGTCGGCGGTGATATCAAAGGGCGACTGGTGGAGGAGGGGCGCGGTTACATCATCGACCTGCTCGCCGAGGGCAATACCGACGAGGGCTTCGAGGAAGACTTCGACCTGCTCGGCAACGTCGGCCTGTACATGGCCGCCTGCCGCCGCCACGACCTGACCGAGCCGTCGCGGGAGACGCAATCGCCGCTGAAAGAGGCCTCGGCTCTGGCGCTGCAGATCGGCGCCTCGATCGGAGTCGCACCGCGCTTCGCGACCAGCCACCTGGCGACCCACAACCCGGCCGTTGACGGTAAGTACAAGAGCTTTACGCGGCTGGAGGCCGAATACCTGTTTCTGGAGTACAACACGCGCGGAGTGCTGGCCTACAAGCGCGCCGCCGACGCGATCGTGCGCGCGCTGCCGCTAGGGATTTCACATCCGGTCACGCAGACGCTGCTCGAAAACGCGCGCGACGCGCTGATCGACGTCACGCGCTTCAACGACGTGCTGTTCTCGCAGCTCGACACCGAACGGTTCTTTTATTGCGTCAGGCCCTATTACAAGCCGTATCGGGTCGGACGCAAGGAGTACCGGGGCGCCAACGCCGGTGATTTTTCCGGCATCAACGAACTGGACCTGCTGCTCGGGGTGTGCAGCGCCGATGACGCCTATTACTCGGAGATCCTGGTCGACAAGCTGCTGTTCATGATGCCGCGCGACCAGGAACGGCTGCGCGACTGCATGCGTCGCCGCAGCCTGCTGAATCAGTTCCTCGATGCCGCGCCAGAAAGCCACAACAGGGCCTGGTTCCAAACCAACGCTAAAGCGTTCTTGGAGGTCTGCCGCGCCCACGGCGAGGCCGCGGCCCAGCACCACGACGAGCTGGTCAAAAAATTCATCGAGATTCCGTCGCACGACCTAAATCCGGAACGGCTCAAGACGGTGACCGCGAGCGGGCCGCCGCTGGACGTGCTGCTGCGCTCGCTGGAGAAACTGCGCGACCTGCGCCTGGCCGCCGAACGCGCCGACATCCCGACCAAACACGCCGATTTCTCCCGTCTGAAACAAGCTCTCGGGTCCGCCAACGTGCCGCTCGAAGAAACCTCGCGGAGCGCTTGAGCACCGCGATCCACTCACCGGGACGCCGGAGAGAACAGCTAGAAAGTCGCCGCCACCGAGCTTCGCTCCGCCTCCCGTTCGCGGATTCCAGTGATCTTGGCCCGTTCCGGAGGCCGGCTGTCCGCGGCGACCGTCAGCAACTGGGCGACGGCCGAGGCCGCGATCACCTGCGGTTCTTTTCCCTTGAGACCGGGGATGCCGATCGGGCAGCAGAGGCGTTCGACCCGTTTTTTTTCGGCACCGTCGGCCAGCAGCGCCTTGACGAAACGGCGGCGCTTGGTGGCCGAGCCGATCAGGCCGAGAAACGTGCAGTCGCCGCGTTGGATCACGGCACGGCAGATCTCGTAGTCCAGCGGGTGACGGTGGGTCATGACCAGCACGAGCGCCCCGGGCGGGACCTCGGTCATCGCGGCGTCCACGTCGTCGGTGAGGAGCGCGCGGGCGTTGGCCGGCAGCGGGTCGGGAAACTCCGCCGCGCGCGGGTCGACCCACAGTACGCGGCAGCGCTGGGCGGCCACGCTTCCGCCGCTGCTGCTGGACGAGTGCAAGACGGTTCTCAAAAACTCAGGAAGGTAGGGTGTTTCGATGAAGAAGATC
>JBFGYD010000305.1:0-4033 GCA_041587615.1 Lysobacterales bacterium | reverse complement strand
TCGGCAAGTCGCGCCTGGTGAACCGGTTCCTCGAGTCGCTGCGGCCGCGATCGCACTCGGTGATTGCGTGGCGCTGCGACAACCACCGCAGCAGCAGCGCGTTTCATCCGGTGATCGAGTACCTGAGGGAACTGCTCGAGATTACCGAGCACTATCGGCCCGAAATCGCGCTCAAAAAGATCGCGTCGCTGTTCCGAAGCACCGCGCCGGACGATGCCGTCGTTCCGATCGCGTCGCTGCTGTCGATTCCCCTGGACGGATTGCGCCGGCGCTCCCAATACCCGCCCGAACGGCAGCGTGAGATGACCCTGGACACGGTCGCCCAATGGCTGATCGATCAGGCGCGACTGCAGCCCTTGTGCCTGGTCGTCGAGGACGTCCACTGGATCGACCCGTCAACCGGTGAGCTGCTCGATCGGCTGCTGCTTCGAGGGGCTGGTCATTCTATTTTTTTACTGATGACGCGGCGCAGCGAAAACGGTACATCCTGGGAACCGGGGCCCACAATCAGCAGGATCAATTTAGGGGGCCTGCCTCGCCGGGCGGCGGCGAATCTGATCGCGCGCGCCCAGGGTGAGGCCGAGCTGACGCCGGAGACGGTCCAGGCGCTGGTTGAGCGCACCGACGGCGTTCCGTTGTTTATCGAGGAATCGCTGCAGATGGCGCTGGATGCCGATGAACGAGCATTCGACGGCGCGGCCGGATCGGCGCTCGGCTTTGCCGTGCCGGACACGATCCAGGATCTGCTGATGGCGCGTCTGGATCGGCTGCCGGCCGCCAAGGAGGTGGCGCAGGTTGGCGGTACGATCGGTCGGGAATTCAGCTATGAACTCCTGCAAGCGGTGATGTCCGCTCCGGATTCGCCGTTGCGCGTCACCAATCTCGACGATCGGCTCGGCCTGCTGGTCGAGTCCGGGCTGGTGCGGCAAGAAGGGGCGCCCCCGGAGGCGCGCTACGTGTTCAAGCACGCCCTGGTGCGCGACACGGCGTATCTGTCGCTTTTGAAAAGCACGCGCCGGCAGCTGCATCGCCAGGTGGCGGCGGTCCTGGTCGCGCGCTTTCCGCGCCTGAGCGAGGCGCATCCGGAACGGCTGGCGCTTCACCTGACCGAGGCCGGCATTCCGGATCAGGCCATCGAGCACTGGCAGCGGGCGGGCTTCCGCGCGATGGAAAAATCGGCGCTGCTCGAAGCAATCGAGCACTTCAGCGCCGCGCTCGAGCTGATCGACCGACTGCCGGCCGGAGCCGAGCGCGATCGGATCGAGCTGCGCCTGCAGGTGCTGCTCGCCGGGCGCCTGATCGCTACCCGCGGCTATGGCGCCCCCGAGGTCGAGACGGCATATCGGCGGGCGCTGGAGCTGTGCCGCCGGGTCGAAGACGACAAACAACTGCTGAAAGTCCGGCTTGGCCTGGAGAGCTACCATTTCATGCGCGGAGATTTCGCCAGTGCTCTGGATCTGGCCCGGCGAAGCCTGGCGATGGTCGATCCGGCAAGCCAGGACCGGGAGTGGCTGCAGGCCAACTGGGCGCTCGCCAGCGTGCGCTTTCACCAGGGAAAATTCGACCGTGCGCTGGCCCGTATGGACGAGTGCATCGACCGATTCGCGGGCCGCATGAATCGCCTCGGAGGATTGCAGTCGCCGCAGGTCATGTGCCTGGGATACTCGGCCTGGATGGTCTGGCAGCTCGGATATCCCGACGACGGTCTAGGCCGGGCGGACTCAGCGGTCGAGTTCGCGTTCGAGGTCCGACATCCGTACAGCCAGGGAGTGGCGCTGGGTCTCAGGGCGGCCTTGCATTTTTTTCGGGGCGACCATGACCACGCGCTGCGCGATGCCGAGCAGGCTTACGAGATTTGCGAGGCGCATCACTTTCCGGTGTGGTCGGCGTTTGCCAGGCTGCTCATTGGCCGGATCCAGGTGGGTGCGGGGCAGCGCGAGGAAGGTATCGCCGAAATTCGCCGCGCCTACGACGCCTGGAGTTCGACCGGCGCGATCTTGACCCAGGCTTTTTACCTGTCGATGCTGGCCGAGAGCCTGGCCCTGGATGGCCGCCCCGCCGAGGGCCTCGAGGCCGTCGGGCAGGCGCTCGAGATCGTCGAGCGCCATGACGAGCGCTATTACGACCCGGAAATCCGACGCCTGCACGGGGAACTCCTGCTCCAGTCCTCGAGCGGCGCCGGTGACGAGCGCGCGGTCGAGGCAGGCCGGTGGTTCGATCAGGCGCTAAAGAGTGCCCGGCGGCGCGGCTACCGCATGCTCGAACTGCGCGCCGCCACCAGCCTGGGCCGCCACTGGCGCGCGATCGGTCGCACCGGCGATGCCGCTCAGCTGCTGGCCGAGGTATTGAGTCAATTCAGCGAAGGCGCGGAAACGGCGGACGTCAAGGCCGCGACGCGGCTCCTGTCACGCTTGACAGACCCGGCATGACTGAGAGATTCGCGCCGACAGTTGCACTTTACTGACAGCGCACGGGCCCACGGGGGGACTGAAATGGACTACCTAGGTGACTTCGAGGCGGCAAAGAAGAGTTCGCCCTTCGCCGCGAACGCATTGCTGTTCCGATGGCTGGAGGACGACGAGGCCCGGCCGGCGCTGTTGACGCAGATGCGCATTGAGAAACCCGTGCTCGAGTTTCAGAGCCGCGCGAAGACCTCCGGAGACCCGACTCAAAAGACGTTCAGCCAGCGGGCGTTTCTGCTCTCGAGCAGGGCGGACATCGAGTACGCGCTCGAACATCTGAGCAGCGATCCGTACAAGCCGGTCGGCAGTGGCACCTTCGCGCTCGCCAGCAACAACGACGACACCGACCGTCATCAGCAGAAACGGAAGTTCCTGGCCGACGCCTTGAGGCACGGCGAGGGCGGGGCCTCGGATTTCATTCAGGAAGTTCATTTCATCGCCTGGCTTGCGTGTCGCCACGCCTGGGTCGCGCCCAGCAAGACCGAGCAGTTCGACCTCGTGACCGACGTCGCCGAGCAAGCGGCTCTGCGCTTCATCGCCGGCTGGGTCGGGATTCCCGATCGTGATCATGTGCTGCTTCAGGAAACGATGCGTCTGGGCTATCGCGCGACGCTCTACCAAATGCTCGCGCGCCATTTCGTCACCGATCCGCTGATCGTCAGGGTCGGAAGCGGAGCGTTGGGCAAGCTGGCCAAACGCATCGCCGAATTGATTGATCAGGCGGCCGCTGGAACGCCGGAAGATCAGACGCGGTTGATCCCGACAGTGATCGGCGACCGCCGCCGTAAGACCCTGATCGAGCGACTCGTCGAGCGACCGGGCGCGAATTCCGGCGCCGAGCTGGCGGTCAACGTCGTGGGCACGATTTCAGGGCTGATGAGCAACGTAACGGCCGCGGTCAGCATGACGATCAACGAACTGTCATCCGACAGGCACCCCGGACTGCTGGAGCGGGCAAAGGGGGCTGCGAGAGCCGGCAGCGAGGAGCGCGATCCGTTCAGAGACGCCGTGGCCGGAGCGAAGGCGCTGGAAAAATTCGTGCTCGAGGCGATGCGGTTGCATCCGCCGGCCGCGTTCCTGCCCCGCAGCACCGCCGCAGAAGTGGAACTGAGCGGGATCAAAATTCCGGCCGAGGCGAATGTCATCTTGCCGCTTGCCGGGGCCACCCGCGATCGGGACGATAACCCCGATGGGTTCGACGAGGACCGGGACAACCGCGACTCACTGATTTTCGGGCACCCCTCCCGGGACCAAACCTCGCACCGCTGCCTCGGCGAGCATCTTTCGGTGCCGTTGATCGCGCACATCGTGCGCAAGGTGCTGCTGCTCCCCGGTTTGGCACCGCGGATCGATCCCGAAACCGGCCGGCCGTTCGGTCTGCGCAAACGGTGGGGCTACATCTGTGAGAGCCTGCCGATGGAATATGCGCGGGATCGTGCCATCGGGCAGCGTCCGCTGAACGTGATCATGCGGGTCAAGACGCCGGTCGGTGAACACGCCGAGACGCTGAAAAAGATCATCCAATACGGGGCTCCGGCGATCGAGAATCTGCTCAGCGGGGCGCGCGGAGC
>JBFGYD010000304.1:0-4048 GCA_041587615.1 Lysobacterales bacterium | reverse complement strand
GTGGCGCCACGACACCTCCATTTTGGCGTCGCTTCGGGGCAAAAGAAAGGGCCCAAGGAAGTGTGCTGACCAAACACCTCTCTTGGGCCCTTTGAGCTACTGCCCGATTACCGTAACCCGATTCTGCCAATCCCAGACTGGGTCATATGGTTATGTCGTTAGCGAGTGCGGGATCAACTGTACTAACAAAAGCATTAAGAAATTGTTAAACAGAGCGAAATTGCGCGTTAATGTGCGGAAATCTGGTGATTTTTTCTCCCCTTTGCCGCCGCCCGCTCGGCCCGTTCAACGCTGCCAACGCCGGTTCTGGTGGGCGATCAGCCACACCAACAGCGGCGCTCCGAGCCCGGCGGTGATGACCCCGACCGGCACCTCCCGACCGGCCACGGCGAGCCGCGAGACCACGTCGCACACGACCAGAAAGGCGCCCCCCCACAGCCACGACAGCGGCAGCAGCACCCGGCGCGAGGCCCCCAGCCCGAGACGCACCAGGTGCGGTACGATCAGGCCGACAAACGCGATCGGCCCACACAGTGCGACGCAGGCGCCGACGCCCAGCGCGCCCGCACCGAGCGTGATGCTGCGCACCCGGCGAACGTCCACGCCCTGCGCGAAGGCTTGTTCTTCGCCGGCGGCCAGCGCCGCCAGCGCGCGCAGCGGCGCCAGCATCAGCGCTCCAGCGACGGCAGCTAGCGGAATCAGGATCAGCACTTTCTGGTAGCCGACTTGGGCCAGATTGCCAAGCGACCAGCGTACGGCTTGGAAGGTCGACATCAGGTCGGCGGTGAACTGCAGCCCGCTGGCCAGCGCACCGGCGGCCAGCGATATCGCGATCCCGGCCAACAGCACGTCGTTCATTCGGGCGCGCCCGTGAAGCGCAATGGCGACCACCACGACGGTAACCAGCAGCGCGCCGACAAACGCAAACAGCACCGCGAGCGGCAGCCCGAGCAGCTGCCGCTGGCCAAAGATCACCAGCGCGGCCAGCGCTCCCAGCGCCGCTCCCGCGGTTGTGCCGAGCGTGCTCGGGGTGGCCAGCGGATTGGCGAACAGCGACTGATAGACCGCGCCGGCCAACCCCATCGTGGCCCCGACCAGAAACGCCATCAGCGTGCGCGGCACGCGCAGCTGCCAGAACACGAATTCGTCCCAGCCGCCGGCGCCCAGCCACGGGGCAGCGATGAGCACGCCAAGCGCCAGAAACGCGGCCAGCACGTAGCGCACGTTCACGGTCCGTCGACCGGCAGCAGCAGCCGCCGCGGACCCACGTCGATCCAGCGGTAACGCAGCCCGAACAGTGCGCCGAGATCGGCCGCCATCGCCTCGTCGCCGAAACGGCGCTGAAACGTGATCCGGCCGCTATCGAGGCCGACGACCCGCGGCGGCGTGGCATCGGCGCCGACGCCGAGCTCGGCCAGCAGGTTGACGTCGTGGGTGATGATCAGCAGCGTGCGGCCGTCCTGCCACTGCGCCGCGAGCAGCCGGTAGATGTCCCGCTGCCGGCGCGGATCCAGGTGATTGCTCGGCTCGTCGAGCAGAAACGCGCGTGAGTCCTGGGCAATCAGCCCGGCCAGCGCGACGCGCTGCAGTTCGCCGCCGGACAGCGAATCGACCGCCTGCTCGGCCAGCGCCACGATGCCACAGGCCTCGAGCGCCGCTCGGGCTCGGGCCCGGCTGGTGCCCCATGATTCGTCGAATCGAAAGCGCGCCGCGGCCAGAAACTCGATCACCGCGATCGCCTCGGTCGGCGGCGCGAGCTGCGGCAGCCAGGCCAGGTACGCGGCTCGGCGGCGCGGGTTCAGCGCGGTCAATGCCGAACCGTCGATTTCGATTCGCCCCCCGCTCGGCGCAACGAGCCCCAAAAGGCAGCGCGCCAGGGTCGACTTGCCGGCCCCGCTGGGCCCGACGATGGCCACCGCCTCACGCGCCCCGATCGACAAATCGATCCGGTCGAGGATCCGGGCGCCGTTGCGCTCGACGGTCAAACCGTGGGCGGCCAGCAGCGGCTTCATCATTCGCCCGCCGCAGACGGTGACATCCGGGCCAGCATCGAACGGATCTCGGCAGCCAGGCCGGCGATGCTGGGACCGGTGCGCAGGTAACGCGCGCCGGCCAGCACCGCGATGCGCCGGTCGCGGACCGCCGCCAGCTCGTCCAGCTCGCCGAATGCGGCCATCAGCCCATCGGCGTCGGAGCGAGGGGTCAGAATCAGGATTGCGTCGGGATCCAGCGCGAGCAGCGCTTCGGTGCTCAGCACCGCGTTGCCGTCGATGTCCCGATCGACCGCGTTGCGGGCGCCGGCGGCGTGCAGCGCCGCGCCGTGGATCGAATTGCGGCGCATGAACCAGTGCGGCCCGGCGGCTTCGGAACCGCCCAACAGCAGCAGCACGCGCGGGCCGCGCGCCGGCGGACTCGGCTCTAGCCCCCGGTCCAGCTCCGCCAGCAGCGCACGCGCCTCGCGGTCTTTGTCGAACCGCTCGCCGAGAGCTTCGATGCTGGCGCGCATGTCGGCCACTGACAGCCACGAAAACTCTTCGAAATCAGCGATCCGGGACAGCTCGCGCTCGTAGCCGGTCTGCCCGACCTCGCTCAAGATCAGCGCCGGTTTGAGCCGCGCGATCGCCTCGAAATTCGGGCCCAGGCTGGTACCCACGGCGGGCAGGGCCGTGACCGAAGGTGGGAAATCGCAGAAGTCGCTGCGCCCGATCTGGCGATCACCCAGGTCCAGCGCCCACAGGGTCTCGGTCAGCGCCGGGGACAGGCTCACGATGCCGCCGCCGGGTGCCGGCGACTCACCGCACGCCGACAGTATCGCCAGCGGCAGCAGCAGCGCCGCGAGCACGAGCCGCCGGCGTCGCTGGGACGAAGAGCCTGCGTTCAAGAGCCTGACTCGGAAATCGATCGCGAAGGTCATTGACACACTTGGAGGGTGGAGCGGGTGATGGGAATCGAACCCACGTTATCAGCTTGGGAAGCTGAAGTTCTACCATTGAACTACACCCGCGTGCGCCAAGCCTGACGGCACATGTTAGCGGCAGCCATGGCTGTGCTCAATACTGGAAATGCTTGATCTTTTCCCCCTTCTGTTCCATCTCGGTCATCGCTTCGACCCCGATCCGCAGGTGCGTGTCGACGAAAGTGCGGGTCACCTCCCGGTCGGAGGCTTCGGTCTTGACCCCCTCCGGGATCAGCGGCACGTCGGACACCAGCAGCAGCGCCCCGCGCGCGATCTCGTTCTTGTGACCGACGATGAACAGGGTCGCGGTTTCCATGTCGATGCCGATGCAGGTCATCGACTGCAGCCGCTGCCGAAACGCCTCGTCGTGCTCCCAGACCCGTCGGTTCGTGGTGTAGACCACGCCCGTCCGGTACTCGAAGTGGTGGGCGACGATCTTGTCGGACACGAACTTATGCAGCTTGAACGACGGCAGCGCCGGCACCATCGGGTGGAAATAGTCGTCGCTCGTGCCCTCGCCCCGGATGGCCGCGATCGGAAGGATGAAATGGCCGATCTCGGTCGACTGCTTGAGTCCCCCGCATTTGCCGAGAAACAGCACCCCGGCGGGCTCGATCGCGCTCAGCAGGTCCATCACCGTGGCGGCATTGGACGAGCCGATGCCGAAATTGATGATGGTCAATCCACCGTCGTTGGAAGCCGCCTGCATCGGCCGGCCCTCACCGTACAAGTCCGCCCCGTACCAATCGCAGAACTTCTTTACGTAGTCGGCGAAGTTGGTCAGGAGGATCCACTTACCGAACCGATTCAACGGCATGCCCGTGTACCGGGGCAGCCAGTCGCTGGTGATGTCGCGCTTGTTGAGCATGATGCGCCTCCTGAATCCCGCCGCCTCGCGCGCCCGTGGAGGCGCGATCGCGGTTCGGCCCCCCGGGCTCGCGGCCGGATAGTAACACGGGATGCCGCGGTCACATCGATTCAGTAGAATGACCTACGGCTCGGCAACAGATTGATCGTCGTTCGCCGGCGGCCGCGACGACCGCCGACCCCGGAACCACAATGAAAAAGATCTCCGGACCCAACCCGCTGCCC
>JBFGYD010000303.1:0-4048 GCA_041587615.1 Lysobacterales bacterium | reverse complement strand
GTCCGGCCGCCCGCGCAGGCGGGCAAAGGCTGCCACCTGCGCCGCGCTGATCGGACGCTCGTTGACCCGCGCCAGCACCTCGCCGGCCGGCGCGGGCGCGGTCGTCGCGGCCTCGCCCGACGCGGATTGCGGCGGGGCCCGATCGCACGCTCCGAGGAGCGCCAGCGCCACGATCAGGCTCGGCTGGCATCGCGTCAGTTTGCTGCTCATTCGGTCTCCTCGGGGGTGCGAGCGCGGATCGACAGCGCGTGCACGTCGGTTTTCATCATGTTACCCAAGGCCGCGTAAATCATCCGATGACGCTCGATCAGAGGCCGATCGGCGAAAGCGCTCGACACCAAGGTCACGTCGAAATGGCCGCGCCCGTCGCGGGCGCCCGGATGGCCGGCGTGGCGATGACTCTGATCGGTCACCTCGAGCGTTTGCGGCGCGAACGCCTCGCGCAACAGCCGTTCGATCCGATCCTGGCGCTCCCGGTTGCTCACGGCAGCACGCGTTTGAACGGCATCACCGAGACCTCGGCGTAGACCCCGGCAGCAACGTAAGCGTCGGCATCGGCCCAGTCGCGCGCGGCTTCCAGCGATTCGAATTCGGCCACGATCAGGCTTCCGGAAACGCCGGCCGGTCCCGGCTCCGGCGAGTCGATGGCCGGAAACGGCCCTGCCAGGACCAGCCGGCCCTCGGCGACCAGTCGCTCGAGCCGGGCGATGTGATCGGCCCGCGCGCCACTGCGCGCCGCCGCTGAGTCCGGCACGTCTCGGGCCACGATGGCATACAGCATCAGGGGTTTTTGCTCAGTTCCGCTCGAGGGCCGCTTATGATAGCGGAACGGCCCGCGAAGAAAAGCCCACCGATCACGCCGAGGAAAGACAGAACCGGGCGAGCCCGCCCGTTGCATGGGTTGCCGGAATCTGCTGAATAAATCTAAAAAGGCCAGCGAAACGCGTTCAATATGCAGGCCAGGTCCGCTACACTGGCGGCCGTCCAAGAACCGACCCGAGAACGAGTTGAACCCCGTATCGACGCCGGAACATCCCGCTCAGGGCGAAATGCCCTTTGCCGTAGTCGGCGGCACGCCGCTGATGCGTCTGCCGATGGATTTGTACATTCCACCGGACGCGCTGGAAGTTTTTCTGGAAGCCTTCGAGGGCCCGCTCGACCTGCTGCTTTACCTGATCCGCCGCCAGAACATCGATATCCTCGACATTCCCATTGCCGAAATCACCGATCAGTACATCCAGTACATCGAAATGATGCAGGAAATGCGCTTCGAGCTGGCGGCCGAATACCTGCTGATGGCGGCGATTCTGGCGGAGATCAAGTCGCGCATGCTGTTGCCGCGTCCCCGTCACGACGACGAGACGGAAGACGACCCGCGGGCCGAACTGGTGCGCCGGCTGCAGGAATACGAGCGCTATCGGGCCGCGGCGCTGAAACTGGATGAATTGCCCCGCCTGGAGCGGGACGTTCAGCTCGCGGTCGCCTACGTGCCCGATCGCTCGGTCGTGACGATACCGCCGGATCTCGAGCTCGGCGAGCTGCTGCTGGCGCTGAGCCGGGTGCTCAAGCGCTCGGCGCTGTTCAGGCATCATGCGGTTGCCCGCGATCCGCTGTCGGTGCGCGAGCGCATGGCGCGCGTCATCGAAAAGCTGCGCGAGCATGAATATCTCAAGTTCGAAAACCTGTTCGCACTCGACGAGGGGAGGGCCGGCGTGGTGGTGAGCTTTCTGGCGATTCTGGAACTGCTCAAGGAGCACCTGATCGACGTGGTTCAGAACGAACCGATGGGGCCGATTCACATTCGCGCCCGCTGAAGACGACGCGATGGAAACGCAACAACTGAAAATGATCCTGGAGGCCGCGCTGCTGGCCGCGGAACAGCCGCTGTCGCTCAATCAGCTCGGCGCTCTGTTCGCGTCCGAGGAAGCGCCCGGTCCGCGGGCGCTGACGGAAGCTCTGGAGGCGCTGGCGGCGGACTGCGCCGAGCGCGGGGTGGAACTCAAGCAGGTCGCCAGCGGCTACCGGCTGCAGGTCAAGGCCGAGTTTCAACCGTGGATCTCCCGCCTCTGGCAGCGCCGGCCGCCGCGCTATTCGCGAGCGCTGCTCGAGACCCTGGCCCTGATCGCCTACCGGCAGCCCATCACGCGCGGCGAGATCGAGGACGTTCGCGGCGTCAGCGTGAGCACCAGCATCATGCGCACGCTGCAGGAACGCGAATGGGTCCGCATCGTCGGCCACCGCGACGTACCGGGGCATCCGGCGCTGTTCGCCACGACCAAGCAGTTCCTCGATTATTTCGACCTCCAGCGGCTCGATGAACTGCCGCCGCTGGCCGAAATTCGCGATCTCGAGTCACTGGAGCCGGAACTTCAGCTCGAGCTGGCGCCTGACCCGGCGGGCGTCAACGACGAATCGGAACCGCCCGCGTCCGAGGAGACGTCGGGCTCTGAAGCCGATGTCCAGCACTGATCGGGGCCAAACGCCGCCGCAACGCCTACAAAAGCTCCTGGCCCAGGCCGGCCTGGGCTCCCGGCGGGCGCTGGAGGCGCGCATCGCGGCCGGCGAGATTCAGCTCAACCGGCGCCGCGCAAAGCTCGGCGACAAGGTCGCGGCCGGCGACGTGGTGTCCTTGAACGGGGTTGAATACGCGGTCGCCGCGGCGGCCGCGCCTGCGCCGCGCGTAATTGTGCTCAACAAGCCCGAGGGCGTCGTTTGCACCCGCTCCGATCCCGACGGCCGGCCGACCGTGTTCGATCATCTCCCGCCGCTGAAATCCGGCCGCTGGATCACCGTCGGCCGGCTCGACCTCAACACCACGGGCTTGCTGCTGCTGACCACCGACGGCGAGCTGGCCCACGCGCTGATGCACCCCAAAAGCGGGGTCGACCGGGAATACGCGTGCCGGATTCGGGGCGAGGTCGACGCCACCACGATCGCTCGCCTCAAGGACGGCGTGGAGCTGGACGACGGCCCGGCACGGTTCAGCGACCTGGTCGCCTCGGGCGGCAGCGGCCAGAACCGCTGGTATCACGTGACCCTGATGGAAGGCCGGCAGCGCGAGGTTCGGCGCCTGTGGGAGGCGGTCGGGGTGCAGGTCAGCCGCCTCAAGCGGGTTCGTTTCGGCGCCGTCTTCCTGCCCTCGCGGCTCAAGCTGGGGCGCTCGGAAGAACTGTCGGCGCGGGACGTGAAGATTCTGCGCGAGGACGTCGGGCTGGTGGGCGAGCCGGCGTCGGCGCTGGTCCTCAGACGCCGGTCGAGGCGACGAACACCTCGCCGGTGACCGCCTTCGGGTGGCTCGATAGCAGGTAAAGGTAGACCCCGAGCACCGCCGCTGGCTCGGCCGGCGGGATGCCGCGCTCGTCCACCTGGGACCGGCGCCGCAGCCGGGTGGCCAGCGGCGGCGGCACCACCGAGTTGACCTCGATCCCGAACGCTTCCAGCTCGCCGGCGCTGATCGACGCCAGCGCGGCCAGGCCGCGTTTGCTGACCCCGTAGGCGCCCCAATACGCGCCCGAAACTCGTCTAAAGTCGTCCAGCGTAAACACGATCCGGGGACGATCGGATTGGCGCAGCAGGCCGAGTACGGCCTGGTTGATCAGAAACGGAGCGGTCAGGTTCACGTTGAGGGCGGCGTGCCAGGCCGCCGGGTCGGTCTGCGCCAGCGGCGTCAATCCGCCAAATTCGGCCGCCACGTGAATGACCGCGTCCAAGCGCCCGAACTGCTCGCCGATGGCCTCGGCCATCTGGTCGTAATCGGTCGCGGTGGCGCCGCCCAAGTCGACCGGATAAATCACCGGCTGGGCGTTACCGGCGGCCATGACACGATCGCTGACGCGTTCCAGCGCCGGCACGTCGCGAGCCGCCATGATCAGCGTCGCTCCGTACCGCGCGCAGGCGTGGACCAGCGCTTCCCCGAGGCCGCCGCTGGCGCCGGTGATCAGAATTATGCGGCCGCGCAAAAAAGCCTCGGACGGGGCGAACGCGGGCGGCGTGCTACTCAGCTCTATCATCACGGCGGGGAACGTTGAAAGAACGCGGGATTCTAACC
>JBFGYD010000302.1:0-4061 GCA_041587615.1 Lysobacterales bacterium | reverse complement strand
GTCGGCGACGGCCAACGCGCCGCCGGGCAGAAAATCGTTCTGCACGTCGACGATGATCAGCGCATCGCCCGGGGCCGGCTGCGTGTCGATCGACCGATTCATGACTTCAATAATTCAGACCGGCACAGCGAACCGGCGTTCCACAAGCTCGCATCGAACCGGCTCAGTAAATACGCGCCCCTCGGTCAAATCGGCTTATCATGCAGTCTTGCAAAAATTGGAACCAAACATGGGGCGATTGCTGGTTGCCGCGGCCGCGTGCTGGGGACTGGCCCAGGCGCAGGAGATACCGGTCGTGACGGTTAACACGCTGGGGGACCTTGCGATCACGCAGAGCTACCGAGCGCCGGCCGAGGTCGTCAGCGTCAATTCGAGCGTGATCGCGGCCGAGGTGCAGGCGGTGGTGGCTGCGGTGCACGCCGACTCGGGCGCGCGGGTCGCCGCCGGCGAGTTGGTCATGACACTGGACCCAACCGACCTGGAACTTGCGATGCGCGAAATGGAGGCCAATCTGGCCGCGCTCGAGGCCCGCATTGTGCAGGCCGAGCAGCGCCTCGATCGCGCCCGCAACCTAAGCGAGGGCCAGTACATCTCGGCCGACGACCTGCTGGCGCGGGAAACCGATGTCGCGGTGCTGCGGGCCGAACGCTCGTTGTGGAACGTGCGTCTGGAAATCGCCCGGCGCAACGTGGCCAAGTGCCGGATCTTAGCGCCGTTCGCGGGCGTCGTTCAGCGGCGCTTCGGCCAGGTAGGGACCTTCGTGCGCCCCGGCGATCCGCTGCTGAGTCTGGTCCAAACCGACGGCTTCGAACTCCTCGCCGAGGTCCCGGCTCACCTGGCCGGCACGCTGCGAGACGACGCGACGGCGACGTTCACCGCCGACGGGCAAAGCTGGCCGGTCAGCCCGCTGCGAATCTCGCCGCTGATCGAGCAGGCCCGGCGCATTCGGCGGGCCCGCTACGCGTTTCCCGGCGGCGCGCCGCCGATCGGCACCTCCGGCGAACTGATCTGGGCCGACCAGGCCCGCTCGATCCCGGCCCATCTGCTGGTGCGCCGGGCCGACGCGCTCGGGGTGTTTGTGCTCGAGGGCGGGAGCGCCCGGTTTCAGCCGCTGGCGAGCGCCGAGGAGGGTCGTCCGGCGCGGACCGATCTACCGGCCGAGACCGTCATCGTGGTCGGCGGGCGCGAGCGCCTTTCCGACGGTGACGCGGTCGAAGTCGGGGTGCGATGAGCATCGTTCGACGCCTGCTGACCCATCATCAGCTCGCCAACATCCTGTTCGCCGTGGTTCTGGTGATGGGCGTTCACTCCTATCTCAGCCTGCCCCGGCAGCAGGACCCGGAGGTGAACTTCAACTGGGTCAATATCAGCACCGTCCTGCCGGGGGCCTCGGCCGAGGACGTCGAGCGACTGGTGACCTCGCCGCTGGAGGACGCGATTCGCAGCGTCCAGGACATCCGCTTCGTCTCCAGCAACTCGCGCGAGTCCCTGTCCAACATCCTGGTACGCTTCAACGAACTCAGCGACCGGGTGTTCGACAAACGGGTCAGCGATCTGCGGCGCGAGATCCAGAACAAGACCAACGAGGAGCTGCCGGAGGAAGTCGAGGACCCGCTGATCCTGGAGGCCACCACGTCGAGCGGCTTTCCGACCGCGCTGGTGGTCGTTGCCGGGCAGTCCGACGACGAGAGCCTGCGGCGCCAGGCGCGGTTGGTCAAAGAAGACCTGGAGGGCATCTCCGGGGTCGACCGGGTGCGCGCGTTCGGCCTTCACGACCCCGAACTGCACGTCGAATTCGACCCGGCCGGGCTGGCCGCGCGCCGCCTCGACGCGACTGACCTCGCCGACGCACTGGGACGATCGTTCCGGGACGTCTTCGCGGGCACCGCGCGGGTCGGCGGCGGTGAGTGGCTGGTGCGGGTCGACGGTACCACCAGCGACCCGCAGCGGCTGGCCCGGATCCAGGTGGCCCCTCGGCTCGATCCCGATGCGCGGGTCCAGCTCGACGCCGTTGCCAGGGTCGAACGCGGCCGTGAGGACGCGGCGCAACTGGTCGCCTACCGCGGCCGTCCTGCGGTGTCACTGAGCGTGACCAAGATCGCCAAGGTCAACACGCTGGAGCTGGTCGCCGACGTCAACGCCTATATCGAGCGCAAGAACGCCCAGCTCGCCGGCAGCGGGATCGAGTTGCTCCTCGCCGACGATCAGACCATCCAGACGCGCGAGGCGATCGGCATCATGCAGACCAACGCAGGCTTAGGGCTGACCCTGGTGCTGGGGGTGTGCTGGCTGTTCCTGGGCCTGCGCATCGCGATTCTGGTGACCCTCGGGATCACGTTCTCGATCGCCGGCACGTTCTGGCTGCTGGCGGCTACCGGCAACACGCTGAACATCTCCGTGCTGCTTGGCATCGTGATCGTACTCGGCATGCTGGTCGATGACGCGGTGGTAGTGGTCGAGGCGATTTATTACCGGATTCAGCGCGGCGCCGAGGCCCTGTCGGCAGCGCTTGCCGGCCTCGAAGAGGTCGCCCAGCCGGTGACCTCGGCGGTGTCCACGACGATGGCCGCGTTCCTGCCGCTGATGCTGCTCGGCGGAATTCTCGGCCAGTTTATGTTCGTCATTCCGTTCGTGGTCACGATCGGGCTGCTGACCAGTCTGGTCGAGGCATTCTGGATACTGCCCTCGCACCTGATCGACTGGAGTGGCAGCCGCGGCCATCGGGAGTCGGCCACCGGGTGGCGAACGCGCTGGACCCACTGGCTTCGGGTTCACTACACGCAGTGGCTGTGCTACGTGATCCGGCGCCCGAAACGGTTCATGGCGCTGTTCGTGGTTGGATTCGCGCTGGCGATCGCAGTCGTCGCGGGCGGCCTGATCCGAATCAACTTCTTCACCTTCGACCCGGTCCGGCTGTTCTATGTCAATGTCGACATGCCGCCCGATGCGCCGCTCGAGGCCTCGCTGCGCCAGGCGTTAAAGGTCGAGGAACGGGTTCGGGCGCATCTGGAGCCCGAGGAGATCCGGGCCATCACGACCCTGGCCGGGATCAAGTTCACCGAGGTCGAGCCGCTGTTCGGCGATCAGTACGCGCAGCTCCAGGTGTCGCTGAATCCGATCGAGGGCGGCAACGGGCGGCAGGTCAGCGAGATCGTGGCGTCGATGCGGGCCGGGGTCACGGCGACCCCGGGAGATGGCAAGATTTCTTTCCTTGAGATCTCGGGCGGACCGCCAGCGACCAAGCCGATCAGCGTCAAGGTGCGCAGCGACGATTTCCGGGAACTCAGGCGAGCCGCCGACCGGGTTCGCGAGATCGCAGCCCAAGTGCCGGGGGTCAAGGACCTGACCGACGACGACATCCCGGGGCGCTCGGAGCTCGCACTCGAGGTCGATCACAAGGCGGTTCGCCGCCACGGCCTGGATGCCGGCCACGTGGCGCGGCTGCTGCGCCTGCACGTCGACGGCGAGGTGGTCGCGTTCATGCGCGACCAGGGAGAGAAGGTCGAGCTGCGGGTCCGGGCCGAGCGCCGCGGACTGGACTCGATCGAAGCCATTCTGGATGCACCGCTCGCCCTGCCCGACGGCACGACGACCACGCTGGGCGCCCTGGTCGACGTTTCGACGCGCCGGGGCAAGGGCACGATTCGTCACTACAACCTGCGCCGCGCGATCACGGTGGAGGCCGACCTGGACGACGAGGTCAACAACACGGTGGCGGCGAACAACGAGATCCGGGCGCGCTGGAGCGAGGCCCAGGCCGAGTTTCCGAACTCCGATCTGGATTTCTCCGGCGAGTTGGACGACATCCAGGACACGCTGGATTCACTGCCCGGCCTGTTTCTGCTCGGCGTCGGGCTGATCTATCTGATTCTGGCCACCCAGTTTCGCAGCTACTTCCAGCCGCTGCTGATCCTGGTCACGGTGCCGATGGCGTTCACCGGGGTCGTGTTCGGACTGCTGCTTACGGGCAACCCGTTGAGCCTGTATACGATGTACGGCGTCATCGCGCTGACCGGCATCGCGGTCAACTCCGCCATCGTTCTGATCGACGCGGCCAACGT
>JBFGYD010000301.1:0-4066 GCA_041587615.1 Lysobacterales bacterium | reverse complement strand
TACTTGCGTCACAGCAGGTGACGCAAGCGGGGGAGGTACTTCTCCAGCGATCCGGTGTTGACCACGACGACGGTGTCGCCGGGTTTTAGTTCTCCGCGGTCCAGCAGCGGGGTCAGGGCGGCGTAAGCCGCGGCGCCCTCGGGGCACAGCCACCAGCGGCGCTCCCGCCACAGCCAGCTCAGGGTTCTCGCGATGTCGTCCTCGGCTACCGCCAGCGCGCAGCCGCCGCTGGCCCGCAAGATGCGGAGGACCTCTCGATGGCCGACCCCGCCGGGAACGTTCAGACCGATCGCGAGGGTCGCGCCGGGATCCTCGGCCTCGGTGTCGTCCCGCCCGGCCTCGTAGGCGCGCACCAGCGGCGCCGTGGCGCTGCTCTGCACCGCATAAATGCGCGGCCGCTCCGGTCCGATCAGCCCGAGACACTCGAGCTCGTCAAACGCTTTCCACATGCCGAGCACGCCGGTCCCGCCCCCGGTCGGGTAGACGATCGCTTCCGGCACCCGCCAGCCGCGATACTCGGCCAGCGCCTCGGCGATCTCCAGGCCCAGGGTCTTCTTGCCTTCGATCCGCCAGCCCGGTTCCTGAAACGTGGCGCAGTTGAAGTAACCGCTGCCGAGATAGCGGCGCTTGAGCAGTTCGCCGGCCTCACGAATCGTCCCCTGAACGCATTCCAGCTTGATCCGTTCACAGCGCGCCGCCGCGGCCGCGACGTTGCCGAGTATCGGGGCCGGGGTATCCTCGGGCATCGCGACCACCAGCCCGAGGCCGGCCTCCAGCGCATAGCGGCACAGAGAGTCGCCGGCGTTTCCCTGGGTGGGTACCGCCAGCGCCTCGAGGCCGAAGCGGCGCGCCATCGAGGCCACGACCGCCATCCCGCGATCCTTGAAGCTATGGGTCGGATTCTCGCCGAAGCCGGGGTGGGGATGGCCCTCGTCCTTGAACCACAGTCGCAGCCGAGCCTGGCGGGCGGGCGGCAGGTCAGAGGCCGGCAGCAGCGGGGTGTGGCCCTCGCCGAGGGTCACGATGTGGCGGCGATCGGCTTCGAGGTTCGGGTCCAGCGGCAGCAGCGGGCCAAAGCGCCACATGCTGCGTCGCCGCGGTTGATACCAGCCGTGCTCGGGATAGCTCTTGGCGAGCGCTTCCAGATCCAACTCGATGCGCAGCGGGCGACCGTCCGCGGGGTCCAGATTGAGCAGCTTCCCGGGCGGATACTCGCGCCCCGAGGCGCTCCCCCGCAGGCAAGCGACGAAGCTCACTCCAGCTCTAGTATTTCGACCAGCGGGCGCGGGTGCTCGATCGCGTAACCCTGTGCGAAGTCGAGCCCGATCTCGCGTAGCTGCTCGAGGACGTCTTCGGATTCGACGTATTCGGCGACCGTCTCCTTGCCCAGAAAGTGGCCGATCTCGTTGATCGTGCGGACCAGGCCGTAGTCGGCGGTACTGCTGGCGATGTCCCTGATGAACGAACCATCGATCTTCAGGTAGTCGACCGGCAGGTGCTTCAAGTAACTGAACGAGGACAGGCCGGTACCGAAATCATCGAGTGAGAAGCGGCATCCCAGATAGCGCAGCTCGCGCAGAAAATCGGTGCAGCGGGACAGGTTACTGATGGCGGCCGTTTCGGTGATTTCGAAGCAGATCTTGGACGGCTCCAGGCCGGTTTCTTCGAACAGCCGCTGCACGAAGGTCAGGAAGCGGGGTCGGCCGAAGGTTTTGGCCGACAGGTTCAGCGACAGCCGGGCGAGTTTGGCCTTGATCGGGCTCTCGCCGAGCATCGCAAACGCGCGCCTGAACACCCACTCGTCCAAAAAGTGAATGCGCCCGAAGGCCTCGGCGGCCGGCACGAACTCATCGGGCAGGACCAGCTTGCCGTCCTTGCCGCGCATCCGGCACAGGACCTCGAAATGCTGCTTGTCGTCCGCTCCCGGACTCAGGGGCAGGATCCTCTGCCCGTACAGTTCGATGCTGTCCGAATCGAGCGCGCTCTCCAGCTCGGTAACCAGACTCATTGCCCGGTCACGCTGGGTCAGCTCCAGATCGTCGATCTGGTAGCTCTTGACCCGGTCACGCCCGGCTTCTTTGGCCGCCGCGCAGGCGCTGTCCATCTGGTTCAGGATCTGGGAGACCGATTCGCTGGCGCGGTCGAACGCGACCAGTCCGACGCTGGCGGTGGCCTTGAGCTTGGCCCGCTTCCAGCGGGTGCGATGTTCTGAAATCGCGCGCCTGAGCTTTTCCGCCACCTCGTGCGCGGGTGCCAGATCCATCCGCGGCAGCAGCACGGCGAAGGTATCGCCGCCCAGCCGGGCCAGGGCGCCGACGTCTTCGAGCTGCCGGCGCATCGTCCGCGCCAGGTCCTGAAGCAGCTGATCGCCGGCGTCGTGACCGGCGGTGTTGTTGATCACCCTGAACTGATCGATTTCGATCTGCAGCCCGATGTGCTGGGTGTGCATCAGCTTGCTTTCCCCCAGCTTCAGGCGGATTTGGCGCTCGAATTCCTTCCGGTTCAGGCATTCGGTGAGCTGGTCGTGGGTGGCCTGGTGGGCGAGCTGGTCGTGCATCGTCTGGACCATGCCGTGCCAGGTCCGGTCGACCAGGGGCTGGTCCGGTTGATCGACCATCTCGGCCTGTTTGGCGCGCAGCTTCTCGGCCAGCTCGGTGGGCGAGATTTCGAGCGTTTTGTGGCCGTTGCGGTTGACGAACACGTAACGGTCGCGCGAATCGCTGATCCAGGCCAGTTTGATCGGCTGGGTGGTGCCGTCGGCGCCCGGATAAAGCAGCCAGCTGCCTTTGTCGAGCACTTTTGCCATCCCGAGCCAGTGCGCACTGTCGGGATCGGAATCGTCGGGCTCCGCCGCGACCGTCGACGGACGCTCAGGCCGGAACTCGACCCGCTCCATGGTCGGCGGGGTAGCCTTTTCCTCGGGTCCGGGCAGCAGCTCTTTCAGATCGTCGATCAGACGGTTGCGGTCGGCGGTATCGGCTCTGGCGTTGGTCAGTCGCTCGTCGATTTGCTGGATCAAGTCTTGGCCGCGTTCGACGTCGCCCTCCTGCGCCTCGTAATCCGGCGCCATCAGGCGATCCAGCTCCTCCACCACGCCGAACGTTTCGCGGCACTCTTCCCCGTCCGGGCCCTCGCGAACCACGGCCAGGTCGAGCAGATTGCGCCAGCCCAGACGCAGCAGATCGATCACCGGCTTGGGCACCTGACGCCCGGCAAAGCGCTCGTTGAGCAGCGATTGGACCTTGTTGCGGGCGTTTTCCAGACGTTGCTGGCCCTCGGCCGCTTCCAACACACGCTTGAGCTGAGTCGAGCGCAGCCGGTGCTGGCGCTTCAGCAACTGCTCGAGCTTTTGCGCCGCCTCCGCAAACGAATCTCGGTCGGGGTGCTGAATTTCGCTCAAGTGATCGACGATGGCGTCGATCTTGTTCACGAGTTGCCGTTCGCGGCTGTTCAGTTGCTCGACCTTGCCGATGCTGGCGCGCCCGAGCTGGTTCAACACGTCGCGCGCCGGATGCTCCGGATCTGCCAGCACGTCTTGTTCTTTCAGGAACATGCGCAGCAGCTGGACCTCGAGGCGTTGAATCCATTCCTTGGCGCGTGGGTCGACCACCGAGTCGTCGCTGATCGTGGACAGCAATTCCTGGGCCAGCAAGATCGCTTTGGCGTGCTTGTTGGCCAGCGGACGCCGACTTTTGAGCCCGTGCCTGCGCTTGAGCGCCTCGTCGATTCGGTCGCCCAGCGGGTCGCGTCGGTCTTGTTTGCGGCCGCGCTGAAGGTCAGCCAGCGCCTGCTCTAACTCATCGAGTCCGAACGCGGGCTGTGGCGGCCCGCGATCGTCGGCCGGGGCCGCGCGCGATCTGAGCCGGGCGGCGAGCAGTTCCTGGATGTCGATGATTTTCGAACTGGTCGTCTCGGTCGCCGGTGGAGGCGCCATGTAAGCGTCGGCGTAAGCCGGCGGATAGTGCCGGCTCGGGCGCCCGCCGTGCGCGAGCGAGGCATCGTAGTCGTCCTGCGGCCAATCGCCATACGCTTCCGACCCGGCATCCGGTCCGGCGGCGGCGGGAGG
>JBFGYD010000300.1:0-4076 GCA_041587615.1 Lysobacterales bacterium | reverse complement strand
GGGTCTGGTGCGCCCGGAGAACGTCGTCGCCGCGGCCGCCGACCCGCGCGCTGAAAAGGTCATCGTCAAATCCGCTTTCGGCGCCGAGCGCGAAGAAACGCGACCGCGCTCCCCTGAGTTGAACCCGCTGACGGAGCGAATCTGGGCCATCATCGAGGCCGAGGGCAAGACCCTGGCGGCGCTGAACGCGGCGCTGTTCGCCGGGCGCCTGAGCGACCAGGTCGCGCGCCGGATTGCGGCCGCCCGGCGCCAGGCCGCGGAGCGGATCACGCGCACCTACTGCCTGGCCAAAGGGGTCGCGGTGGCAATCAACCCGGTGCCGGTGGCCGACCTGTTGGCCGCGGCCGCGCTGGACGTCGCGCTGGTGGTGCAGTTGAGCCAGGCCTATGGACTGCCGATGGGTCGCAAGGAGAGCGGTAAGCTTTTGGCCACCATCGTCGCCCAACTCGCCTTGCTGATGGGCGCGGTGTGGGGGGTTCACCTGGCGTCGGCGGCGCTGAAGACCTTGAGCGCGGGCCTGTCGGTGGCCATAACCGGCGGCGCCCAGGGGGCGCTGGCCTACTACGCGACCTACCTGGTCGGGCGGGCCGCCGAACAGTACCTGATCAACGGCAAGTCCTGGGGCGAGGACGGCCCCAAACAAACGGTCAAGCAAATCGTCGATTCACTCGACCGCTCCTCGATCCTGGCCGAGGCCCGCGACGAGATCCTGGCCCGGTTGAAGCCCGCGGCGGTCAAGGACTAACCCCCGATGATCGGCTGGCTGGTGGTACTAGCAATGACCATCTTGGCACTGGCCCATGGATGGTCAAGCGTATTGTTCGAACGCTCCGCCAGGGAATCGATGGCCCGCGTCCACCACACGTCCGCGGCAGGCTCGGTCGATCGGCGTGACCTACCGGAACCCGTTCGCCGCTTCATCGCACGTGCCGGCGTCGCCGATACGCAACCGCCGGCAGCCGTGCATCTGAAACAAGCCGCAAAGCTTCGCATGGGACCGGACAAGCCCTGGCGGCCGCTGAACTGCGAGCAGGTGATCTCGATTGCCCGCCCCGGCTTCGTCTGGCTGGCCACCCAGCCGTTGGGGCCGCTCCCGGTGATCCGAGTCATGGATGCGTTGGTCGAGGACCGGGGCCTGCTGAAGGCGCGCCTGTTCGGCTCGATTCCCGTGGCCGACTTCGAGGGCCCGGAGGCTGATCGGAGCGAGCTGATGCGCTACCTGGCCGAGATCGCGTGGGCGCCGGATGCGGCCCTCCACAATCGGTCGCTGCGCTGGAAGCAGATCGCCGACGACGCGGTCGAAGTGTCCGCCGACTGCGGAGCTGGGCGGGTCGCCGTGCGGCTGTATTTCAACGGCGAGGGCGACATCGTCGAAATGCAGGCCGACGAACGCGGCAGCACCGAAGGCGGCAAAGTCGTGCCGCGCCCTTGGCGCGGGGTCTTCCGCGAACATCGGGCACTGGGCGGACGGTGTATCCCGACCCGCGGCGAGGTCGGATACGTCTATGACGACGGCTATGCCGCCTATTGGCGCGGACGTATCACCGACTATCGGCTGGAGTGAGCCGCGCCAAACATGGCTCACTCGGCGATCGGAACCGCCGGTAGCGTGAGACGGAAATCCACGCCGGCAATGCCGACCGCGTTGGGCCCGGGTCCAGATCGACGTCGAAGCCCGGCAGATCGTCCGGGCGAGCCTCAGCCGGGCACGTGATCGATCACCAGCGCGACCCGGCGGTTGGCCTGACCGGCCTCGCCCCATGCGCCCGGCTCGACCTGTCGATTGGCGTCCTCGCCGTAGCTGACCGCGCGGACCTTGCTCTCATCCAGGCCGCCGGCCGAAATCAAGTGTTGCCTGGCGGCCTCGGCCCGCTTCATGCCCAGCCGCCGATTGTACTCCGGCGAGCCAGCCGGGTCGGTGAAGCCCTCGACGGTCACGAGCACGTTCGGGTGATGGACGCGGATGACCTCGGCGAACCCGTCTAGCGCGGCCTTGTCCTGCTCGCGCAGGGTTGCATCGTCGTAGTCGAAGTTGGCGGTCATGTCGACCCGCAGGCGACCCTGAAGCTGAGTGATCCGGGCGTTGTAATCCTCGAATCTGGCCTGCAAGTCCTCGGTCAATTCGCCGAACCGGACCTGCATCAGATCGAGCTCGGCCTTCGCCTCGGCGTCGGCCGCCCGCAGGCTGGCCACTGTGCTGTCGAACTCGTCCCGCTTGACGTACTGGCTGCAACCGGCCATGACGATCCCCGCAAGCGCCAACGCCGCGGGGGATAAGATCTTCGATCGGTTCATGGTTTTCTCTCCTTTGAACTACGCGACTGCCCGGTCATTCGCTCACCGTAGCATACGGCCGGAGATTGGCAAGTCGCGGGCGCTGCGATGCCATTTGTCGGCCATTCGCGGGTCCGGGCCAATCTTTAGAGACGGTTGCCCTGGCCGGCCGCGCAATGACAAAATCGCGTCTCATGGCCGCCATGAAACAAGCTGCGCTACGCCCGTTTTGCATGTCCCTGCCCGGGGCCACCGAGCAGATCCAATGGGGCTCCGACCGCGTGTTCAAAATCGGCGGCAAGATGTTCGCCTGTTCCGGCACCGAGCCCGGCAGCCGTTATTCGTTCAAGGTTGAGGCCGAGCGATTTCTCGAGTTGACCGACCTCGACGGGATTGCCCCGGCACCCTACCTGGCGCGGGCCAAGTGGGTCCAGATCGATCCCAGCGAGTGCCGGCTCGGCAAAAAGGACATCGAGGCGTTGGTCAGACGGTCCTACGAACTGGTGCTGGCCAAGCTCCCGCAAAAAACCCAGAGGGCGATCCTCGAAAACGGCTGAGGCCGACCGCCCGGGTTCAGAATTTCCCTTCACGCACGACCCCCGCCGCGGGCCCGAGCTGCTTCAGGTGCTGGGGATCGACCGGTTTATTGTCCGGCATCGCGCCCTTGCCCTGCTTGATCAGCTTCGCCGCCACGCTGTCCAGCCCGGCCAGCTTGCCGGAGCCCCTCAGCGTCTTGGTCTCGGCGTCGTAGTACTCGAACCACGGCAGGCCGGCGCGCGTGTACTGCTCGGCCGTCGGCGCCCGGGTCGGCGGCGCCTGCCCAGTAATGGCCCGGTAAGCCAGGCTGTTGGCGAGGTGCACGAAGCAGCGCGACGCGTGCTCCAAATCCCAGGCCTCGATACCGTGCGGATCGTCGTAGATCTGCTGGCGCATCAACCCGCCGGGAGCGAGCCCCATGTCCATGTCCAGGGAGTCGACCGACAGGCAGGTCGCGGCGTATTCGACCCCGCTGCTCACGGATCGCACCGTTCTCCGGTATCGCTCGTAGAACTCGGCGCGCATCGGATAGGCGATGATCTGGACCCCGCCGTGCTCGCCCGCGCCGGTGATCTGTTCTTCGGCCGAATAGCCCTCTCCCAGCGGCATCGCGACGAACTGGCGAATTAGCCCTTCATCGACGCAGAATCCGTCCAGCCAAGGCTGGGTCGGGCTGACCAGGTAATCCTGCGGCTTGGCCGTCAGTTCGTCGCGCCAGGCTTCCCCGGTGATCGCGTCGACCTTGCCCGCCGCCACTTTGATCGCCATCGGGTAGGCGCCCGAGAAGTTCAGCCACAGCGCCTCGGACTGGTACATCGGCAGAAATACGCCGCCGTGGGCGCGCCACGACGCCGGGACCGTGGCCTCGAAATCGTCCACGTGCAGCAGCGGAAACCGCCCCAATCCGGGCGGCAGCGGGTAGTCGCGGTTGTCGTCCGGGATCCGCAGCGTGCGCTGAAACTCGATTCGGAATCGGGCATCGGAGTGGACTTCCGCGAAGCTGAACATGAGTTGGTTGTTCTTCAGTTCGATCATGGTAAACGCTCCTTATTTTCTACCAGTCGCCGTCGCGAACCTCGCGCACCACCCTCAAGATCGCTTTGGCCGGCATCCGGCGCAGCTCCCTGAGCAGTTCGGCGAACAATTGCGGCCGCTGGCGAATGATCGCCTGCAGGTCGCTGGAAACCTTGCCGGCCATCGCCAGCAACACGTCGGCGTCCAAATCCAGGTCGGCGGCCAGGCGGCGGATCGTGTCCTCCCCGGGC
>JBFGYD010000299.1:0-4099 GCA_041587615.1 Lysobacterales bacterium | reverse complement strand
CGCGCAGCAGGTCCTTGGCCAGCATGATGCCGACGACCTCGTCCTTGTCGTCCTTGATCACCGGGAAGCGTGAGTGCCCGGACTCGACGATCAGCGGCAGGATCTCGTTCAGGCTCATCTCGCAGCTCACGCAGACCATCTGCCCACGCGGGATCATCGCGTCGCGCACCTGCATCTCGGACACGTCGAACGCGCCCTCGACCATCTGATAGGTATCGGCGTCGAGGATCTCGCGGGTGACCGCCTCGCGGACCAGCGCCAGCAGTTCTTCCCGGCTGCGCGGCTCGGCTCCGGCAAAGGCCTGACCCAGCTTTTCCAGCCACGTTCGCGAATCGGATTCGGTGCCGTTGATTTGGTCGTCACTCATGAAGTTCGATCGAGTTTCCTTCGTAACAAGCGCTGAATTAGTCTACCGCCAGCACGCCGACGGTTCACCGGTACGGGTCGGCGATGCCCAGACGCGCCAGAATCCGGACCTCTTCGGCTTCCATCCGCTTGGCCTGCTCCGCCTCCAGATGGTCGAAACCGAGCAGGTGCAGCACGCCATGGGTGATCAGGTGGGCCCAGCGATCCGCCGGCTCGACGCCGTATTCCTCGGCCTCCCGCTCCACCACCGGCGCCGCGATCACGACGTCGCCCAAATGTTCCAACTCGACCCCGGGCGGCAGCTCGGCGGGGAAGGCCAGCACGTTGGTCGGGCGGTCCTGGCCTCGAAAGCGGGCGTTGAGTTCCCGCATCTCGCGCTCGTCGACGACCTTCAGGTCCAGATTCGCGCCGGGGCGCAGTTCGGCCAGCGCGTTTTCGGCCCAGGCGACGATCCGCGCCCGGCTGGGCGCGCGCGCGGCGCTGACGCTCACGCTGACCAAGGTCGCATCCGCATCGGGGTAGCCCGAATGTTGCACGAGTTCCACTCGAAGTTGGTCATATACTGAGTGAGATCAATGTACTGCGTGAGTTTCCCAGCGATTGGAGAAGTCGCAAACTGTCCCGCTGCCGGTTTGTCGCCGAATTGCACAGCGGATCTCGCCCGATCCCCCTTGGGCGATAGCTACGGCTATCCCCCGGCGGACGATCGGCCAAGCTCCACTCGTGGAATTCGCCGACAATCCCGGCAACTCGTGCGACATCCGGGCTAGTCGCTTTGCTCGTGATTCTCGTACGCCCGCACGACGCGCTGCACCAGCGGATGACGCACGACGTCGCGGGCGTTGAAGAAGGTAAAGCTGATGCCCTCGATGTCGCGTAACACGTCGACCACGTGTCTCAAGCCCGAGGTTTGATTGCGCGGCAGGTCGATCTGGGTGACGTCGCCGGTGACCACGGCGGTGGAGCCGAAGCCGATCCGGGTCAGGAACATCTTCATCTGCTCCACGGACGTGTTTTGCGCCTCGTCCAGGATGATGAACGAGTCGTTGAGCGTACGCCCGCGCATGAACGCCAGCGGCGCCACCTCGATCACGTTGCGTTCGATCAGCCTCGATACCTGTTCGAACCCCAGCATTTCGTACAGCGCGTCGTATAACGGCCGCAGGTAAGGATCGACCTTCTGGACCATGTCCCCGGGGAGAAAACCGAGCCGTTCGCCTGCTTCCACCGCCGGGCGCACCAGGATCAGGCGCTGCACCTTGTCCGCGTCGAGCGCGGCCACCGCGCAGGCCACGGCCAGGTAGGTCTTGCCGGTGCCGGCTGGGCCGATGCCGAAATTGATGTCGTAAGCCGCGATGCAGTCGAGGTATTTGCACTGGTTCGGGCCACGCCCGCGGATCACGCCGCGGCGGGTCTTGATCGAGACTTGCGAATCAGGCGCCTGCTCGTCCATCAGCGCCTCGACCCCGGATTCCTGCAGCTGAAGGTTGATCTCGGCCGGGGTCAGGGTCTCCGAATCGGCGATCGCGTACAGCTTGCGCAGCAGCCGGCTGGCCGCGGTGGCGGTGCGCCGCTCCCCCAGAATCCGGAAAATGTTGCCGCGGTTGACGATCTCAATCCCTAGCCGCATCTCGATCTGGCGCAGGTGCTCGTCGAACTGGCCGCACAGATTGGCCAGCCGCTCGTTGTCGACCGGTTCGAGTTCGAGATCGATGGCCGCGGCCCGGGGTCTCGCCACGGAACTCACGCGGTGCCGCCGGCGCCTTGCGGTGCGCTCGCGGCGAGCCGCCCGCGCAGCGAATTGGGCATCGCGGCGGTGACCACGACGTCTACGAAGCGGCCGATCAGGCTCGGGTCGGCGACGAAATTGACGACCCGGTTGTTCTCGGTGCGCCCGCACAGCTCGCGCGGACTCTTCTTCGACGGACCCTCGATCAGGACGCTGAAGGTCTCGCCGACCATCGCCGCGGAGATTTCGCCGGCGAAATCGTTGATTCGGCTTTGCAGCGCCGCAAGCCTGCGCTTCTTGGTCGCGAGCGTGACCTCGTCGGGGTAGGCCGCGGCCGGGGTTCCGGGGCGCGGGCTGTAGATGACGCTGACCGACAGGTCGAATCGCACCGCATCGATCAGCGCCATGGTGGCTTCGAAATCGGCCTGCGTTTCCCCCGGAAAGCCGACGATGAAGTCCGACGAGACGCTGATTTCCGGCCGCGCCTGCTTGAGCCGCCGGATTTTCTGCTTGTATTCCAGCACCGTGTGACCGCGCTTCATCCGCGCCAGGATACGGTCGGAGCCGCTTTGTACCGGCAGGTGCAGAAAGCCGGCCAGTTCCGGGACCTCGGCGTATGCCTCGATCAGCCGGTCCGTGAACTCGACCGGATGCGAGGTGGTGAAGCGAATCCGGTCGATCCCGTCGATCGCCGCCAGATACTCGATCAGCAGCGCCAGGTCGGCCTCGCTGCCGCCGGCGAGCGGCCCGCGGTAGGCGTTGACGTTTTGGCCCAGCAGCGTGATCTCGCGCACGCCCTGTTCGGCCAGCGCCACGACCTCGGCGATCACCGAATCGAACGGCCGGCTGATCTCTTCGCCGCGGGTATAGGGCACCACGCAAAAGGTGCAGTATTTGCTGCAGCCCTCCATCACCGACACAAACGCGGTCGGGCCCTCCTTGCGCGGCGCCGGGAGCCGGTCGAATTTCTCGATTTCGGGAAACGAAACGTCGACCGCCGGCCGGCCCGAGCGGCGCACCTGATCAAGCATCCCCGGCAGGCGGTGGAGGGTCTGAGGGCCGAACACGAGGTCGACGAACGGCGCCCGCTCGAGGATCGATTCGCCCTCCTGGCTGGCGACGCAGCCACCCACTCCGATCACGACCGGCTTGCCGCCCTCTTTGAGCGCGCGCCAGCGGCCGAGCTGCGAAAACACCTTTTCCTGCGCTTTCTCGCGCACCGAGCAGGTGTTGATCAGGATCACGTCGGCCAGGTCCTCGCGCTCGGTCAGCTCCAGCCCGTGCGAGGCGGCCAGCACATCGGCCATCTTGGCCGAATCGTAGACGTTCATCTGGCAGCCGTGGGTCTTTATGAACAGCTTTTCAGGCATCCCGGGACGGTCTCATCGCCAAACTCGCCATTATACCGTCGCTGGGTCCGGATCGGCACCGCGGCCGCGCTCAGGCGCGTCCATAGACGTCCTCGTAGCGAACGATGTCGTCCTCGCCAAAATAGTCTCCGGTCTGAACCTCGATCAGGGCAATGTCCTCGGTTCCCCGATTTTCGAGCCGGTGCAGGGTGCCCTGCGGAATGTAGGTGGACTGGTTCTGTTCGAGGTCGAACTCATCGTCCCCGACGCGCACCCGGGCGGTGCCGCACACCACCGTCCAGTGCTCGCTGCGACGGTGGTGAAGCTGCAGCGACAGGATCTGACCGGGCTTGACCACCAGTCGTTTGACCTTGCAGTCCTCGGCGTCCTCCAGGATCGTGTAGCTGCCCCAGGGGCGCACCACGGTCTGATGGAACACCGCCACCGGATCGTCGGCCGAGCGCAGTTTTTCGACCACGGACGTGACTTCCTGGTCGTGGCCGCGATCGGCGACCAGCAGCGCGTCGGGGGTGTCGACGATCATCAGGTCGCGCACGCCCACCGCCGCCACCAGGCGCTCGTCGGCCTGGACGTAACAGTCGTGCGCGTCGATCATGATCGCTTTGCCCCGCACCTGGTTGCCGGCGGCGTCGCG
>JBFGYD010000298.1:0-4110 GCA_041587615.1 Lysobacterales bacterium | reverse complement strand
GTCCCCTGCCTCGATTTACAGTGCGTGAATGTGATACCAGGTCGAGTTGGCGACCTCGAACTTGCGAATCGAGGGATTGCCCTCCAACGTGCCGGCCATCTTTTCCCTGACTTTCGGGTAGACCTGCTTCTCGTAGCGGTCCAGATCTGCCTTCTCGTTCCAGAAGCTGATCGCGTAGCCTTCGCTGCTGTCGCGGTCGTAGAACGATACTTCATCGCGGAATCCGGGCTGCTTCTTCAGCAGCGGAATGACTTCCTTTTCCATCAGGCCGGTGGCGAAATCGAATTTGCCGGGCTTGAAGCGCCCAGTGACCATTCGTGCAAACATGATCCACCTCCTGCGTGGCTTGTTGAAACGACGGGGCGACATGCCCCCGCCGTCGTGGCGCGGCCGATGCCGGCCACGAGCACCATTTGATCACTTCGCCGGGCGCGGCGGCTTGACGCAGATCAAGATTGCAACGCATAGGTCTCCGCCGAGCCGAACGCGCGGTGGCTAGAGGAACGACCGGCCGTAGTCCATCGGCGCGAGGTCGAAAAACTCGGCCAGCGACTGGCCGATGTCGGCGAAAGTCTCCCGCCGGCCCAGCGAGCGCGGCTCGATGCCACGACCGTAGGCCAGCACCGGGATGTGTTCGCGGGTATGGTCGGTGCCGGGCCAGGTCGGGTCGCAGCCGTGATCGGCGGTGAGCACGAGCACGTCCTCGGGTCCCATCAGCTCGAAAATCTCCGGCAGCCTGCGATCGAACTGCTCCAAGGCACGCGCGTACCCGGCCACGTCGCGGCGGTGGCCGTAGTTCTGATCGAAGTCGACGAAATTGGTGAACACCAGGCTGTTGGCGCCGGCATCGCCGATCGCGGACAGGGTGGCGTCGAACAGCGCATCGTTGCCGGTGGCCTTGATTTTTTTCGAAATGCCGCGGTGGGCGAAGATGTCCGCGATCTTGCCAACCGAAATGACCTCGCCTCCGGCTGCCACGAGCTTGTCGAGCAGCGTTGCCGCGGGCGGCTCGACCGCATAGTCGCGACGGTTGCCGGTGCGCTCGAACGCGCCGGCGGACGCGCCGACGAAGGGTCGCGCGATGACCCGGCCGACGTTGTATTCATCCACCAGCTCGCGCGCGATCTCGGACACCCGATACAATCGCTCGAGTCCGAACGTCTGCTCGTGGGCGGCGATCTGAAATACGCTGTCGGCCGAGGTATACACGATCGGACGGCCGGTTTTCATGTGCTCCTCGCCGAGCCGGTCCAGGATCACGGTGCCCGAGGCGTGGCAGTTGCCCAACACGCCGTCGAGCTCCGCCCGCGCGATCAGATCGTCAAGCAGCGTGGTCGGAAAACAATCGTCTTTGGGCGGGAAGTAACCCCATTCGAACAGCACCGGCACGCCGGCGATCTCCCAATGTCCGCTGGGGGTGTCCTTACCGGAAGACAGTTCTTTGGCGTGGCCGTAGGCGCCGATCGCCTTGCCGGCGCTTTCGCTCCCGGAAACGGGCGCCCCGACGCTCTCCGCGTGGGCTCGCAACAAGCCCAGCGCACTCAAATTCGGCAGCTGCAGGGGACCGCGCGGGGCCGCCGCGCACGCCTGCGCGATGTGGCCTAGGGTGTCGGCGCCGTCATCGCCGAAGCGAGCGGCGTCCTCGGTGCTGCCGATCCCCAGGGAGTCGAGCACGAGCACTATGGCGCGCTTGCATTCCATATCGAATCCGCTATCAGCAAAAAAGCGCCCCATCTTAGCGTGGATCGGCGGTGCAGCGTGTATGATCCATTCCTTTTGTGAACGCTGGCTGTGGCCCCATGAAAAAGCCCATTGCTGTGCTCGGTTTTGTGGCGCTGGTCTCCGGGGTCGCCGCCCAGGAGGCGCCCGAGGTGGTGGTGGCGCGGGCGACGATCGTCGATTTTCCGCTTTCGGTCGAGGCGCTGGGCAATGCCAAGGCCAACGAATCGGTCGACCTGCGGCCCAAGATCACCTCCACCGTGACCGCGATCAGGCTGCGCGAGGGAGAGCGCGTGGAAGCGGGCGAGATTCTGGTGGAGCTGGAGAACACCGAAGCGCTGGCCCAGGTCGCCGCCGCCCGGGCCGCGCTGGTCGACTCGGAGAGTCAGTATCAGCGCTCCCAGGAACTTTACCGCAGCCGCGCGGTGGCCGAGTCGCAGTTACAGCAGCTCGAGGCCCGCCGAGACGCCGACCGGGCCGCCGTCGCCGCCGCCGAGGCGCGCCTGGCCGACACCGTGATCCGGGCGCCATTCGCGGGCCGCGTGGGGCTGCGGCGGATCAGCGTCGGCTCGCTGGTCAACGCGAGCACGGTGATCACGACCCTGGACGACACCGCAACGATCAAGCTCGATTTCGACGTGGCCGAAACGTTCATCTCGCGCATCGTCGTGGGTTTGTCCGTCGTCGCCCGCAGCGTGGCCTGGCCCGACGTGCAATTCCGCGGGACGGTATCGTCGATCGACACTCGGGTCGATCCGATCAGCCGCACGCTGACCGTGCGCGCGCTGATCGACAATCAAGGCGACTACCTGCGTCCGGGCATGTTTCTGACCGTGACGCTGCTCAAGGACGACGTGCGCGCGCTCGTTATTCCAGAGCAGGCGGTGGTTCCGGAACGCAGCAAACAGCAGGTGTTTGTGGTCGGCGACGGAGGCCTGGTCGAGCTGCGCGAAATCCAGACCGGCCGCCGGCGTCCGGGCCAGGTCGAGGTGCTCGAAGGCTTGAGCGCGGGTGAGCGGGTCATCGTCGAGGGCACCCAGAAGGCGCGGCCGGGTGAATCGGTGAGGGTCCGCCCGATGCCGCAGGGAGGATCTTCGTCATGATCATCTCCGATTACTCGATCCGGCGACCGGTGTTCGCGACCGTGATCTCGCTGATGCTGGTGATCCTCGGGCTGGCGTCGCTGGCCAACCTGCCGGTGCGCCAGTATCCGGACGTGGACTCGCCGGTGGTGTCGATCGAAACCGAATACCGCGGGGCGTCGGCGGAGGTGGTCGAAACCAAGGTGACCCAGGTGATCGAGGACCGGATCGCCGGCATCCAGGGAATCGAAAAGCTGACCTCGACCAGCCGCGACGAGCGTTCCGACATCCGGGTCGAATTCTCGCTGGACCGGGACGTGGACGAGGCCGCCAACGACATTCGGGACCGCGTTGCGCGGGTGCTGGATCAGCTTCCGACCGAGGCCGATCCGCCCGAGATCTCCAAGGTCGACAACTCGACCCAGTCGGTGATGTACCTGAACCTGACCTCCGAGCGCATGACCGGACTCGAGATCACCGACTACGCCGAGCGCTTCCTGCTGGACCGTTTCTCGACCGTTCCGGGGGTGGCCCGGGTGCGGATTTCCGGTGCGCGCCGCTTCGCGATGCGCATCTGGCTGAACCGCGAGGCGCTGGCGGCCCACGGCCTGACCGTGGCCGATGTCGAGGGCGCGCTGCGCTCCGAAAACGTCGAGCTGCCGGCCGGGCGGCTCGAATCGACCGAGCGCGAGTTCACGCTGCGCACCGACACCGGCTTCGCCGGCGAGGACGATTTCCGCCGGCTGGTCGTCGGGCGCGGGCTCGAGGGGCAACTGGTGCGCCTGGGGGAAGTGGCCGAGGTTCGCCTCGGGGCCGAGAACGAGCGCAACATCGCCCGCGCCAACACCGTGCCGGCGGTGTCGCTGGCGATCGAGCAGCTCTCCAAGGCCAACAGCGTCGAGGTCTCGAAAGGGGTCCGGGCCGAGGCCGCGGTGCTGCAAGGCAGCCTGCCCGAGGGCATGACGCTGGCGGTCAACTACGATCGCGCCGAGTTCATCGAGGCCTCGATGATCGGCGTCTATTGGGCGCTCGGCTTCGCGATCACGCTGGTGCTGGTGGTGATCTACCTGTTCCTGGGCAGCCTCAAGGCGACCCTGATCCCGGCGGTCGTGGTACCCGTTTCGGTGATCGCGACCTTCATCGTGATGGCGGCGATGGGCTACACGGTCAATATCCTGACCCTGCTCGGGCTGGTGCTGGCGATCGGCCTGGTGGTCGACGACGCGATCGTGGTGCTCGAGAACGTCTACTCCAAGATCGAGTCGGGCATGGAGCCGGCCGAAGCCGGCGTGGTCGGCACCCGCGAGAT
>JBFGYD010000297.1:0-4115 GCA_041587615.1 Lysobacterales bacterium | reverse complement strand
CGGCGCCGAGGCGATCGAGCATCGGCTGCGGATCGAGCGGCCGGACAGCCATTACGTCGAGGTCGAATCCCGCTTTCCCGGATCAGCCCAGGACCTGGAGCTGATGATGGCGGTATGGACGCCCGGTTCGTATCTGGTCCGGGAATTCTCCCGCCACCTCGAATCGCTGTCGGCCGTCAGCGGTGAACTTCAACTGCCGGTCCAACGGACGGCCAAGAACCGTTGGCGGATCAGCACAGAGAGCGTGGGGCCGGTCACCGTGCGCTACCGAGTGTACGCGCGTGAGCTGACCGTGCGCACCAGCTTCGTTGACTCGGAATTCGCTCTGCTGAATCCGACCACGGTTTTCCTAGTGCCGACAGGCGGCCTCGATCGGCCCCACGATCTGCGCCTGGAGCTGCCTGACGGCTGGCAGGCTCACACCGCGCTCGAGGCACGCGACGGCGTTTATCGCGCGCGCGACTACGATGAGCTTGCCGACAGCCCGCTGGTTTTCGGCCAGGCCGAGGTGGCCAGCTTCGAGGCTCGCGACGTGTCTCATCGGATCGTCCACGTCGGTGATCACCGTTTTTGGGATCTGGAGCAAGCTACCGCGGACGTCGCCCGGCTGGTGTCGCGTCAACTGCTGTTCTGGGGTCGGTTTCCCTCGCCTCGGCCCTATTACTTCTTTAACCTGATTACCGAAACCGGCGGCGGCCTCGAGCACGCCCATTCGACCGTGATGATGAGCAGTCGCTGGACGATGCGCCGGCGCGAGGACTACGTGGACTGGCTGAACCTGGTATCGCACGAATATTTCCACGTCTGGAACGTCAAGCAACTCCGCCCGGCCGGGCTGGAAGCGTACGACTACGAACGCGAAAACTACGCGCGCGGGCTGTGGCTGAGCGAAGGCTTCACCAGCTACTACGGTCCGCTGATGCTGATCCGCGCCGGGCTGATGACCCCGACCGAATATTTCAAGGAGCTGGCGCGGCGAATCCGACAGCTCGAGAACCGCCCGGGGCGCTTCGTCAGCTCCACCGAGCAGGCCTCCTTCGAAGCCTGGATCAAGCATTACCGGCCGGATGAGAATTCGATCAACTCCACCGTCAGCTACTACAACAAGGGCGCAATATTGGCCCTGCTCCTCGACGCCAGGATTCGTCGGGACTCCAACGACCGACACAATCTCGATGACCTGATGCGGGACCTCTACGCGGCCCACGCCGGCGGCGAAGGATTCACGACCGAGCGGGTCGCGACACTGGCTGCGGCCCGCGCCGGCACCGATCTCGAGCCCTGGTTCGCGCGCCACGTGGCCGGCACCGAGCCGCTGGACTACACTGACGCGCTGGACTGGTGGGGCCTGGAGCTGATGCGCGAAGCCGAGCCCGATCAGGCCCTGGACGCCTTCGTGGACCCTCCGCGGGCGTCGCTGGGCATCACGGTGACGGTCGAGAACCACCGCCTGATCGTCAAGGAAGTGCCGCGCTCATCGGCCGCCTGGGACGCTGGGATCGCGGTCGAGGATGAACTGATCGCAATCGACGAGGTGCGCCTGGACCCGGATCCGGAGGCCTGGAAGCTGCTGTTCGGCCGCCTGCGAATCGGCGACACGGTGGAGGTCGTGCTGGCGCGGCGCGGCCGGCTCAAGAGCGTCATCGCGGTGCTGGAGCCCGAAATCGCCGAGGAATGGACCCTCCGGCGCCGCGCGGACGGCACCGAAAAACAGCTCAACCGGCTGCGCCGGTGGCTCGGCCGCGGCTGGTTCTTGAACGACAGGGCCACCGCGCCGCCAAATCGGTAGGGCAACCTGCGGCACAGATCCTGGGCTTGCGCTGCCTTAAGCCCGCAGCAGCGTGATCGTGATTCGGCGGCGGTGGGGATGGGTCCGGTGCTCCCACACGTAGACGCCCTGCCAGGTGCCGAGGTCCAGTCGACCCTCGTTGATCGGGATCGCCAAATCGGTGTGAGTCAGCGCGGAACGGATGTGAGCCGACATGTCGTCCGGCCCTTCGGCAGTGTGTTCGAAGATCGAGTCCCCGTCGGGAACCAGCCGGGCCATGAAGCGCTCCAGGTCCTCGAGCACGACCGGGTCGGCGTTCTCCATGATCACCAATGAGGCGCTCGTGTGGTGGATGAAGAGCCGACACAGGCCGGTCTGCATCCGCTCGGAATCGACCAGACTGCGAAGCTCCGCGCCGATGTCGTAAAAACCCCGGCCGCGAGTAGCGAGCAGCAGATTGTGATTGCTGATCAAAGCTTGCGCCGAGGGTTGTTCCATCTCTTAACGCGCCTCCTGCAACGTGCGGGTCGAGTATCTCACTTTGGGCCCTTCGGCGCGCGCGGTTCAAGCTCCGCCCGCATGCTCTGAACCAGCGGCCCGTATCCCGACCGGTAGTCGGGATAGCGGCAATCGAAGCCAGTGCTCTTTATCGCCGCGTTGCGCAGGCGCTTATTGCTACCGCCGCCCGCACCAGCCACCGGCGGCGCCGCCCCGAGGCGGGCGGCCAGCCAGGTCATGACCTCCCACAGGGTCGCGGGCCGCTCGTCCACGCCGACGTAGACCGGACGCGGTGCCGGTAGCTGGAGCAGGTGCGCGATCAGCGCCGCGGCGTCGTCGCGATGGATCCGGTTGGTCCAGTAGGGTGGATCCCGCTGCACCGGCTCGCCGGCCAGCACCCGGCGCAGCAGCCAGGTCCGGCCCGGACCGTAGATCCCGCTCAGGCGCAGCACCACCGGGGTCACGCGCCGTTCAGCAACGGTGAGCGTCGCCTCGGCTTCGAGCATCACCCGCCCGCTGAAGCCACGCGGCTCGCAGGCCGAGTTCTCGTCGACCCACTGGCCGCGATCCTGGCCGTAGACCGACGTGCTCGAAACCAGCAGCACCCGCTCGAGCGCTCCCGCCGGCGCCGCCGCCAGCGCGTGACGCAAGCCCTCGACGTATAGCCGCCGGTAGGCGGCTTCGCTGCGCTCGGTCGCGGCCGGACAATAGACCAAGGCCGAGACCGCGGGTAGCGCGTCGAGCGTCGAGGGTTCCAGCAGGTCCGCGGCCACGGGCTGGATCGGCGCCGGCAGCGCCGAGATGTTCCGACGAAGCCCCCACACGCGGGCGCCGTCGGCGGCTAGCAGCAACCCGGCGGCGGTGCCGACGTCGCCGCAGCCGGCAATCAGGACCGTGCGACTCACGCGGCGCGCGGCGCCGGCGCCGGCGCCGGCAGATAGCGCAGCCAAATGAGCCAGACCACCAGCGCGTCCAGAATGATCAACGCCTGCCACAGGTACAGATGGAACCATTCGAACATCGTGTGGTTCCACTGGCCCAGGTAAAACAGGCTGATGATCCGCACCAGGTTCAGCGCCTGGATCGCGAAGAAGCCGATCCCGAATCCGAGTAGCTTGTAGCGCAGCGAGGCGGGGAACGCGAAGATCGCCGCGAACAGAATGATCACCGCTTCCACCCCGTTGCAGCCCGGCTCGATCGACACCGCGAAGCCGGTCTTCAAACTGCGAATCACTTTGCCGCTGGCCGCCACGTTGTCGTCGAAAGCCTTGATGATGCCGACGCTGACGTCAGCGATCAGACCGGTAAAGGGCAAGATCACCCAGTCCTGCACGGACTGCAGAATTTCGACCCCAAAGAGGGTGACGAGGATGATCACGAACAGCAGGAAAAATCGTGCCATGAAGTGTGCGCTATGTCGGAATCTGATCTCGCGGCGCCGCGACCCGTTGCCGGTCCGGGGCACCGATGCCAGCGGCGCATGTTAGCAAAATCCGCGAAGCCGGCCGACCGGCGCAAGCTTGTCGCCCGATTGCACCGCGCGCACAATCGCCAAGCGGTCAAGCGTTCGAGCTAAGATGAAGCCATGGTGAACCGACCGAACCTGTTTTTTATCGGCCCCACGGGCGCCGGCAAGAGCACCATCGGCAAGCGCGTGGCGGAGCATTTCAAGATGGAATTCTTAGATCTGGATCAGCAGATCGAGACACGCACCGGCACCGACGTGGCTCACATCTTCGAGATCGAGGGCGAAACAGGCTTTCGCCGGCGCGAGGCCGATATGCTGGAGCGGCTCAGCGAGCGCAACGGCGTCGTGCTGGCCACCGGCGGCGGCGCGGTCTTGGATCCT
>JBFGYD010000296.1:0-4119 GCA_041587615.1 Lysobacterales bacterium | reverse complement strand
GGTCATAGCGCGCCTCGCCGGCGGCCACGGTGCGAACCCCCCAGCCCGAGAAGAACCCGGGCCCGCGCAACAGTTCCGCGACCTGAGCGGCGCGCTCGGGCGCGACAATCCCGGCCAGCAGCAGGTGCCCCTGATTGGACGCGCGTACCACGCAGCGGCGCTTGGCGCCGTCGAGTGCAAGCGCGTAGCTGCCCAATGTCTCAGACCAGAAATGATGCTCGAAATCGCGCCGCAGCGACTCGGCCTGCCGCTCGAGCGACTCGGCTCGCGAGTCAAGACCAAGCACCCGTGCCAACGCGGCCGCATGCCGCCTCGCGGCAAACACGTAACCCTGGATCTCGACCAACGCAATCGGGCCCGCCGCGCGTTCGCCGTCGGCGTGAAACACCGAATCGGTCGAGTCTTTCCAGCCCTGGTTGCGCAGGCCTCGTTCAGTCTGCGGCCGGTATTCGGAAAAACCGTCGCCGTCGAGATCGCCGAAACGGTCGATCCACTCGAGCGCGGCTTCGACATGCGGCCAGAGCCTTTCGATGAAAGCCCGATCGCCGGTACGTCCGAAAAACTCGCCGGCCAAAACCACGAACAACGGGGTGGCGTCGGCGCTGCCGTAGTAGCGACCGAACGGCACCTCGCCGAGGTTGGCCATCTCTCCAAAACGCGCCTCGTGCAGGATCTTGCCCGGCTCGGAGTCGTGGGCGGACGACGCCTCCTGCGCCTGATTGACGGCCAGGTACCCGAGTACGCCGCGCGCGATCCTCGGATCCAACCACAGCGTCTCCAGCGCCGTGATGATACCGTCACGACCGAACGGCGCGCTGAACCACGGTAATCCGGCGAACGGATAAAGCCCCTGGTCGGTATCGGTGGTCAACAAATACAGGTCCGCCACGCAGCGCCGCAGCCACTCGTTCAGCCGCTCGCTGGAGGTCTGAATGCGGACTGCACCGGCGCGGCGATGCGCCCTGGCCCTCTTCAGCGCCGCCAGTCCGGCCTCGAACGCCGGCTTCGACGTCGCCTCGTCGCCGCGGCGGCACTGGACCGTTACCGTGCTCGTATTCGACTCGCCGGCCGCAAGCCTGAGCCGTCGTTCGGCGCGATCCGGACCTAGGTCCCCGATCGCGGGGACAAAATCGATCGCGGTGCTGCGGCCAAGCCCGTCCAGCGCGCCGTAATCAAAGCGAACGCCGCCTTGACCGGTCCGGCACTCTAGGTGCCCCCGGACAGGCCTGCTGAATTGCCCGCGAACCTCGAAAATGTCGGCAAAATCGACCGCGAACGCGTATTCGATCCGAACCTCGAATTCCCGATCGCCGCGGTTGAGAACCCTGAGCCGCTCGTTGAGCGCATTGCCGAACAGATAGATATGCCGCTCGATGACGATTCCCTTCGGTCCCGCCAGAGTCGCCTGGAGGACCGTGCCGTCGGCGTCGGTCGAGGAGCGCAGCAGCGCCGGGCGGTCTCCGTTGACCCGCAGCTCGTAGCGCGACAGGAAACGGGTGTCGCGGTAATAAAGCCCGGCGCCGCCTGGGCCGGTCACGTCCCCGCTCGGATCGAACGCGCCGAACGAATGACCGTCTTTCAGATAGCTCCAGTTCGAGCTTTCGCCGGAGGTTCGAGCCGTAATCGAGTAGTCAGTGGGATCGCTCACGGCACTCGCGATAGAGCCACCGGGGCCAGCCGAGGCGGTCGGCGTAGCGCTCGCCGAGGGCTTCGAACTCGGGCGGGAATTTGGTTTGCCTCAGGCCGTAGCCGCGCGGCTGGAACAGTGGCGCGAGCAGCGCCGCGACCGTGAGGTCGGCGCGTGTGAACCGCTCGCCGACCAGGTATTGGTTGCCGTTGAGCCGGGAATGGACCTTGTCCAGTGCCGCCGCGAGGCTTCGCTCCGATGACCGGGCGGTGGCGGCGTTAATATCCATGAATTCCCGCATGCGCGCCTGAAGGCGCTGAAAAATCAGGGGCAGCAGTAAGCGCCCGTACCACGGCCCGTCCTGGGTGAACATCGGTATCACGGTCTCCGGATGCTGCAGCAGCACCTGATAGCAGATGCGCCGGACGTGGACGCCGATTTCCGCGTCGGCAAACGCCTCCCACTCCAGCGCATCGCGCCGCGCCGTCTCGTCACCCGGGGTCAGCGGGTGTTGTGGGAAGCTCGAATCCAGATGGCTGATGATTTGGCCCGAGCCCTGAATCGTGGTCCGGTCGTGCACCAGGATCGGAACCGACGATCTGTCGGCCAGGCGGCGGGTGGTTTTCACGTGCAGCCCCGGGAGGAGGTTGACCGCCCGGTATTCCAGACCCTTGTAGTCCAGCGCCCAGCGTGCCTTCTCGCAGAAATGCGACAGCGGGAACTGGTACAGGGTCAGCATCTCAGCGTGGACTCATGATCTGTCGGCGGATCCCAGCGTGGGGCGAGTCATCGACCAGGCGCACTCGCTCGCCGCGCAGCTCGATGCCGAGTTCCCGGTAGGCCGCGCCCAAATCCGGGAAACCGGGTCGATCGGCGTAGCGGCGATACAGCTCGACGAACACCGGGTGCGAGGTCAACCGGTCCAGCCGTTCGAATAGCTCGCGCCCGCGCCAGGCGCGCGACGAGGGCAGGCAGCAGGCTCCGAGCCGTTCGAGCACCGAATCGAGCGACTCCCGTCCGCCCGATTGCCGCCGCAGGCTCAAATCGGCCAGCAGCGCGACCGCGGCCCCGCTCCAGTAAACCTTCATTAATCCGCCGCCGCCCATCCGCGCACGGTTCGGAGAGGTTTCGGGCGCCGACTTCCGCCCCCGCTCGAATCCCTCGTGCAGCTTCTGCCAAGCGCGCCGCTCGGAGTACGCGCCGCTGCGCGCCATCAGCACGTTCTGGTAATAGCTGGCGAAACCCTCGGAAATCCATTTCTGGCTGACGTAGGGCAACAGCAGGTGGGCGAACTCGTGGGTCGCGGTCCAGTCGTCGATGAAGTCATTGAGCGGCCGATCCGCATCGACGAAAAACTGGACCGCCTCGCCGCCGTCGCGCAGAACCCGGCCGAACGGCACCGGCGAGCCTCCGCGTGCTCCGACCGGCACCACGATGACCTGCGGCGCCGGATTCGGAAAGCGCCCGTAGGCCAGCGCCACGTTGCCCGCCGCCGCGCGCAGCCAGTCGGCGATCTTGTCGTTGTCCATCGGCCGAGCGCTGCGCAGAAAACTGACCCGAAGTTCGCCGCCCGGCACCTCGAGTTCACGGTAGTCGAACGCGCCGAACGCGGTCAGCGCGTCGGAACCGCCCGGCGACGGCCCGAACTGGTAGGCGTGCTCGATCTGACCGCCGAGCGGCTCCCACGGCACCGAAGCCTGGACGCCGGCCGGCAAATCGAAGCGAACCTGGTACTCGCTGTCACCGTTCGAAGGCGGCCGCCACAGCCAGGCGGCGGGACTGGTCACCCGGTCGATGATGCCGGCGCTGCCCAGCGCCGCGCTTCCGCTGAGGCCGCCCTCGAGCAGATACTCGTAGCGGACGCAGGCATCGCCGGTCCCGTCGAGCCGGATCCGGCCATGGCGGACTTCGAGCGGTCGGCGGTCGTCGCAGCGGTGTGGGTTTCGCAGTTTCTCGGCCGCCTGCCGATCGCGAGCGCTCAGGGTCCGAACCGGGCCGTCGAGACGAGCCTCGACTTCGAGTCGGGTAAGATCCGGATGGACGCGGACCCGATAGGCGTGCAGCGGCCCCGCGTGGCCGCTGGGGACCTGGCAAGCGGCCAGCAGCAGGATGCCGGCGAGCCGGCAAATTCCCGGTCCGGTGCTTGTCTGTTGCTGGTAAATCAAGGTATGACGAGCTGTTTCAGGGTGACCACGGGCGCGATTATTTCTTCGCCGGCATCGACACGCAAGGGCCGGAGGTCCTGAATCGCGGCGCTGTCAATTAACACGCCGGGCTAGCCTGGATATTGCACGAGTTCCACTCGAGGTTGCTCGTATACTGAGTGAGATCAATGTACTGCGTGAGTTTCCCAGCGATTGGAGAAGTCGCAAACTGTCACGCTGCCGGTTTGTCGCCGAATTGCACGGCGGAGCCAGCGGCAACGACAGGCCGCTTCTTCGCCATTCGGCGAAACCGCAACCTGTTTTATGCCTGGCTTCTCGCCCGATCCC
>JBFGYD010000295.1:0-4128 GCA_041587615.1 Lysobacterales bacterium | reverse complement strand
TCAGGTGGCAGATGCGCAGGTACTTGCAGCCCATCGCGATCATCGGCGCGGTGCCGAAGGCGAAGCACTCGGCGCCCAGGATTGCGCCCTTGACCACGTCCAGCCCGGTCTTGAAGCCCCCATCGACCTGCAGCCGTACCTTGTGCCGCAGGTCGTTTTCGACCAGCGCCTGGTGGGCCTCGGCGAGGCCCATTTCCCACGGAATGCCGGCGTATTTGACCGACGTCAGCGGACTGGCGCCGGTGCCGCCGTCGTGGCCGGCGATCGTGATCAGGTCGGCATAGGCCTTGGCCACCCCGACCGCGATCGTACCGACCCCGGGGCTGGCGACCAGCTTGACCGCGACCAGCGCCCGCGGGTTGACCTGCTTTAAGTCGAAGATGAGCTGGGCTAAGTCCTCGATCGAGTAGATGTCGTGGTGCGGCGGCGGCGAGATCAGGGTCACGCCCGGGGTGGCGAAGCGCAGCGCCGCGATTTCGGCCGAGACCTTGACCCCGGGAAGCTGGCCGCCCTCGCCGGGCTTGGCCCCCTGGGCGATCTTGATCTGCAGCACGTCTGCGCTCATCAGGTACTTGGCGGTCACCCCGAAGCGGGCCGACGCCACCTGCTTGATCGCCGAGTTAGCACGCGTGCCGAAGCGCGCCGGGTCTTCCCCGCCCTCGCCCGAGTTGGAATGCCCGCCGAGCTGGTTCATCGCCTCGGCCAGGGTCTGGTGGGCCTCCGGGGACAGCGCGCCGATCGACATCGCCGCCGTGTCGAAGCGTTTGGTGATCTCGAGCTCCCCCTCGACTTGGTCGACGGCCAGCGGCTCGGCGGCCGGGCGCAGCGCCAACAGATCGCGCAGAGAGCTGATCGGGCGCCGGTTGACGGTGTCCCTGAAATCGACGTAGTCGGACCACTCGCCGCTCTGGACCGCGGCCTGCAGCTTCATCACCACGTCGGGGTTGTAGGCGTGATATTCGCCGCCGTAGACGAATTTCAGCAGGCCCCCGCGGTCCGGCCGCTGGCGGCTCCAGGCGCGTTCGGCCAGTTTCTGCTGGTCGTCTTTCAGTTCGGCAAAGCCGGCGCCGCCAAGCCGGCAGCTCACCCCCGGGCAGGCCATCGCGGCCACCTCGCCCGCCAGCCCCAGGGCCTCGAAAAGCTGCGCCCCGCGGTAGCTGGCGATGGTCGAGATGCCCATCTTGCTCAAGATTTTCAAAAGCCCCTTGCGCACGCCGCGTCGGTAGTGCTTGCGCATCTGCAGCAGGTCGCCCTGGAGACGGCCCTCGGCGTGCATCTGGTTGATGATCTGGAACGCCAGATACGGGTACACGGCGGTGGCGCCGAGCCCGAACAGCACCGCGAATTGATGCGAATCGCGGGCCGCAGCGGTTTCGATGATGATGTTGGCGTCGCAGCGCAGGTGTTCGCGCACCAGCGCCTGGTGGACGCTGCCGACCGCCAGCGCCGCCGGCAGCGGCAGCTTGTCCGGCTCCAGGTCGCGGTCGCTCAAGACCAGTACGACGACGCCGTCGCGCACCGCGGCCACGGCCCGGTCCGCGAGTTGTTCCAGCGCCACATCCCAGTCCAGCTCGCGGTCGACGTTCAGCGACAGGCGCAGGTTCTTGTAGTGCTGCTGATCGAGGTTCAGGATCTGCTGGTACTTGACGTAGTTCAGCACCGGCCACGGCAAGTGGGCTCGGTAGGCGTGGGTGGTGGTTTCCTGGAAGACGTTGTGGTCGCGCCCGATGCTGGTCGCGAGCGACATCGCGGCGACCTCGCGCAGCGAGTCGATCGGCGGATTGGTGACCTGGGCGAACTGCTGTCGGAAATAATCGCTCAAATCCCGCTGCCGGCGCGACAGCACCGCGATCGGCGTGTCGTCTCCCATTGAACCGACCGCCTCGGCCGAGTTGTTGGCGAGCGGCTTGATGACCTGGTTTTTTTCCTCGACGGTCACGCCGAACATCTTTTCGAAGATCGGCAGGCGGCCGACCTCCTGATTCATGTAGCGCTGCGCCGCCGCCATTTCCTGTTCGTCGTTGTTGTGGATCCGAATGACGTTCTCGGCCAGCCACTCGCGATAGGGATGGCGAGACTTGAGTTCGTCGTCGACCGCCGCCGAGCGCCACAGCTTGCCGGTCGTGGTATCCACCGCCAGCACTTCGCCCGGGCCCAGCCGCCCTTTCTCCTGCACCTCGGCCGGGGAATAATCCCAGACCCCGATCTCGGAGGCGATGGTCAGCACCCCGTTCCGGGTCAGCACGTAGCGCGCCGGGCGCAGCCCGTTGCGGTCCAGCGCGCACATCGCCACCGAGCCGTTGCTCATGACGATCCCGGCCGGGCCGTCCCAGGGCTCCAGGTGGGTCGAGTTGAACTCGAAAAACGCCCTCAGGTCGGGGTCCATGTCGCTGCGGCTTTCCCAAGCCGGCGGCATCAGCAATCGAATCGCCCGAAACACGTCCATGCCCCCGGCCAACAGCACCTCGAGCATGTTGTCCAGCGACGACGAGTCCGAGCCCGACTGGTTGACCAGATTCGTGAAGCTGTCCAGGGCCGGCAGCAGCGGGGTCTTCAGCTTTGCCGCCCGGGTGATGGCCCAGCTACGGTTCGCCGCAATCGAGTTGATCTCGCCGTTGTGCGCCAGGAACCGGAACGGTTGCGCGTATTTCCAGTTGGGCAGGGTATTGGTCGAGAAGCGCTGGTGAAACAGGCAGATGGCCGATTCGAGCCGCGGGTCGTTCAAATCCGGGTAGAAATCCGCCAGCCGGTCCGGGCACACCAGGCCCTTGTAGACCGTGACCAGACAAGACAGCGCGGCGATGTACCAGAACGGATCGGGGTCGTCGCCGGCCTGGTTCGCTTCACCGGCGCGGTGGCGGGCCACGAACAGCTGGCGCTCGAGATCGTGCGGATGCCAGCCCGGGGGCGCGTTGACGAACACCTGTTCGATCCGCGGCAGGCACGCGCGCGCCTGCGGCCCGACCGCGGTCGTGTCTATCGGCACCTCGCGCCAGCCGGCGACCCCGAGCGAGACCTGCTCCAGTGCCTGGGCGAGCAGCGCCTTGCTGCGCCGGTGAATGGCCGGGTCCGGGTGCATGAACACCATGCCGACGGCGAAGTCGGCCGCCAGGCGCAGGCCCGCGTCGGTGCCGACGGCGCGCAGGAAGTCACGCGGGAACTGCATCAGCAGCCCGCTGCCGTCTCCGGACTGGCCGTCGGCGGCGACCGCGCCCCTATGGGTCAGGCGGCACAGCGCGGTCAGCGCGGTGCCGACGATCCAGGCGCTGGGCCGGCCGTCGACTTGGGCGATGAGCCCAAAGCCGCAGCTGTCGCGCGGAGTGCTTGGATCACACAGTTTCACCGATCGGGCCTCGTTTGAAAAAAACGCCGCCGAACTGGGCAGCGTGCCTTGCCTTGTTGGGTTGCGCAAGTATCTGAGGGCGTAATTTTATCAATCCAAAGCATTGACTGCGTCAATGCTTATTTGGGTGAAACCCGGGTTGGGGTCGGGGTCCGCGAGCGGGAGAGCGCGGTGGCAGGGGTGGAGGTGGGCCGGGATTTCGGAGAAGAGCCCGCGCGGCCGAGCGCATTCGCGGGCTGGTGCTTGATTTGTGGATAGGAGTCGGAATGAGGCTTGCCGACTGCGTCAATGCCGGGTGTGGGTCTTGATGAACGCCAGGGCGCGCTCGGCGATCAGGCGGTGGGCCTCCACCGCGCCGTCGGAAGCGCGCATCAGCCCTGGGGCCAGCTTGGCCCAGATCGCGAAGGCCGAGAGCTGGTCGTGGCTGACGCCGTCGATTTCGACTTGTTCCAGGGTACCGCCGTAGGTGGCGTAGAAATCCAGCGTGGTGTTGGCCGGCACGGAGAAGTACCAGCGCGGGGTTTCGCGGTTGCTCTGGAAGCGCAGCACCGGCGCGGTGCCCTCGAGCCCGCTCAGCCGCGGTCCGAGCGCCGGCAGTCCGTAGGATTCGTTTGTCCAGGCTTCGCTGCCCTCCACCGAGACGATCGCGGCCGCCTTTACCTGGTCCTGCAGCGCCATCGCCATGCCGCCTCCCTGGTGAAAACCCCACAGCACCACCCGGTTTGGATCGGCCGCGCGATGCCGAATCGTGGTAAGCATTTGTTCGGCATGGGCCAGCGTCTCAC
>JBFGYD010000294.1:0-4137 GCA_041587615.1 Lysobacterales bacterium | reverse complement strand
TGGTCGATGTTCGGATCGGGCCGGCTCAGGCCCCACAACCGCGGGAAGGCGTCGAAATTCTCCGTCATTTCCTCGTAAACCTGCACCTGCAGGTCGATTCCCAGCTTGCGGTAGGCGCGAATGACCAGGTCGGTGCAGACCCCGACGTCGTCCGGGACGTCGCCGTTCGGATAGGCGAGCCGCCGGTAGCTGCCGTCGTAGGTGACCTGATAAGCGGTGCGCTCCAGCGCCGCGGCCGCGAGACGCAGCCCGGCCTCGGGCGCCGGTTCGGCGGCGGCGACAGCCGCCAGCGCCGCGCCGGCGATCGGCCCCAGGAGGATCGCCCGACGCTCACTCATCGGCCGCGCACGCCGGCGAAAGCGGCTCGCAGGGAGGCAGAAAATCAGTGAAAACTTCGGTCACGCCGAGCCGCATCAGCTCGATCAATTCGTCCGGGTCGTTGACCGTGTGGGCAAGCGCGGGCACGCCGATGTCGTCCAGGTACGGCCCCAGTCGACCCCGCCTCGCTCGCGCCTTCGGCATGGCGACCGCGAACAGCCGCATCTCCGCGAGCCGATTGACGACCGCAAAATCGCTGATTCGCTGGCGGTACAGGGTCCAGATAATGGCGTCGAAGCCAAGCGCTCTGACCGCTGAGTATTCGTCCGGGTGATAGATCTGGGGGATGATTCGTCCTCGCAGCGGCGGTCGCCGCGAGGCGATGACCGCCAGGGCGTCGAGGTTGCGGCTCTTGACGTCGGTGATCAAAAAGGCGTCGGGGCGCGACGCGAACCAGGAAAGCACGCCGTCCAGCGACAGAAGCGTCAATCCTCGGACGTTGTCGGCGCGAACGAATTCCGCGGCCGACAGCGGGGCCGTCAACCGGCGGCCGAACAGGCGATCGAAGTTGTCTTCCCAGTCGTGCAACGCCACCAGCGCGCCGTCCGAAGACCATACGAGGTCGATCTCGAAGAACCGGAAACCGCGGGCGTAGTTGTGCTCCAGCGCCTCGAGTGAGTTGGTGTAGGTTGCGCCGCCGACGGCACCGCCGGCGTGAGCGATCCGCCCTGGCACGACCGGCTCGATCGCTGGCGGCTCACCGATGCTGCCGGCGCAGCCTCCGGCGCACAGCACGACGAGCAGCCAGTGCCGAAAACCCGATCCGACGCGGCGCCCGCGGCCCGCGGCGGCGCGCCTCCCGATCACGATTCACCCCCGAGCCCGAACGCCGCGAGGTCCGAGGGCTCGAGCGTGACTTCGCCTTGGAACGGACGGATGACAAAGCCTTCCCCGCTCGCGGTCAGGCGGCCGTAAAAAAACGAGAGCTGCTCGGGCCGGTCCTCGAATCGGGAAAGGCCGATCACGAAGCGGTTCGTGAGGTCTTCGAGGATCGCGCTGAAGTCGTTGGAATACACGGTGTCGACCAGTTCTCCTCGTTCGTTAAATACGGCCAGGTACATCCCGGCCGAGAACTCCGCGCCCTCGGCGTTGGCGCGAAGCGTGACTTCGCCAATCCGGATCGACTGCTCGGCGGCCGATATCACGACGCCGGTGTCGATGATGCGATTGCCGGAGGGAAATAGCCGGGGCGCCGCGGCTGGACGCGCGGCGGAAACCGGGGCGCGGGCAAGCAGATTCCTGCCGGCGTACAGCGTTTCATAACCCGTGATCCCGGCGGCCGCGAGGATCGTCGGCGCGACGTCGAAGTGGTTGCCGCGGACGCCGATTTCGCCCTCGAACCCGGTCCCGAAGATCATGAACATCAGGCGCCGGGGGCGGGTCTGGCGAAGCTTGGGATAGAGGGTGTTGCGCATCGCCAGATGATCCGAGAACAAGACCAAGATGGTGCGATCCGGGTCTACGCTGGAAATCGTCTCCCGAACGAACGCGCTGATGAGCTGGTCGCTGCAGTAGATCGCATTGCTGATCGGGTCCTTATTGTCCGCAAGCGCGGCGCAGCTTCGGGACGGATGTCCGTTGGGGTGATGGGTGTCGACGGTCAGCACCGTTAGCAGGTACGGCGATTCGAGCCGTTCGAGTTCCGCCACCCGGTCCAGGGCGATCTCGAACAGGCTGTCGTCAAACAGGCCCCACCCGCTCACGTACTCGGGATCGTCGAGCCTGGCGGCCAGCTCCTCGCGCCCGTGGACCTCATGGTAGCCGTGGGCCCTGAGAAACTTTCCCTTCCCCGCAAACCACAGCGGGGCGCCGCCGAGGAATACGTTGCGATAACCGTTCGCCGCCAGGATGTCGGCCAGGCAGGCGTAGTCGGCGAAAGGATCGTCTGCCGAGGCCATGCTGCTGTTGGAAGACAGCACATTGGACTGGAGCAGCGGAAATCCGCACTGGCTCGCGACGATACCGCCGATGGTCCAGCCGGTGCCCGGCTCCTGAACCATGTCGGTGAACTCGAGCGCCGTGGGCGCCAGCTTCGATAGCTCCGGGAGCAGGTCCCCAAAGGAGGCCCGGTCGAAAAAAGTGCGCTCCAGCGATTCGGCGTAGATCAAAATGATGTTTTTAGGCTCCGGCCGCGCGTCCGGCGCCGGCGCCGTCGCCATCGGGGCGGGTGTTCGTGGCAGCGGCGCCGCTGGCGGCTCGCGGCCGATCAGCAGATATTGAAAAAACGCGTATACCGGGTAATGGACGGCCAGGCCGGCGACCCACATCAGCGACAGCGCCGCGGCGCCGGGCTTGCGCCGCGCGTCGCGCGTGAGCAGCGCCGGAGCGAGCAGGCCCAGCAGGACCAGCGCCGTCGCGCCGAACAGCGGTCCGCGATATTCGGACAGTCCGATTCGCAGCGAACCGGCGTCCAGGTGGAAGAAAAAGCGGGCGTTAAAGGCCTCACCCTGAAAATAGAACGAGGTCGCGAGCAGCAGGGAAACGGTCAGCAGCGAGCCCGACAGCAATGCCACGGCGGATCGTCCGAAACGCGTGCGGGTGGCGTCCAGCGTCAGCAGCAGCAAACCCGCGAGCAGCGCGCTGGTCGGCAGCCAGATCGGGCTCGCCCCGAAACGCAGCGCGCAGACCGCCGCCGGCAGGCAGTGAATCAAGATCAGCAGGACGCGCGCGGCTAAGCCTTTGAAACGTTTCATCGATTACGCCGTGCGAAACTCATGCAATATTCGGGCTAACGCGACGGCAGCGACTTGCGCGCCCGCATCGGGCCGATCCGGTCCAGCAGCCGGTTGAATACCCGATCGGCGAGGGTCTTCAAGTCCTCGATGTGGACGCTGGTTGCGGCTTCGATGGCGGACGGCTGCTGCGGACTGCCGGAGGCCTCGAGGTCGGCCAGGTAGCTTGGTTCAGACAGCCAACGCCGGATCAGGGCCTCGTCCATCTCCAGGTGAAACTGGAAACCGTACGCGTTTTCGCCGTAGCGAAACGCCTGCATCGGGCACTGGGCGCTGGTGGCCAGCAGCACCGCATCGCGCGGCCGCTCGAAGGTGTACGAATGCCACTGGAACACCGCCTGCGAGCGCTCGAGCGGACACATCACCGGGTCGTTAGCGGTCTCCGAGGTCGGTTCGAGCGGGTACCAGCCGATCTCGGAGACCGAGTGCGGATAGACCGTCGCTCCCAGCACCCGGGCCAGGAGTTGGGCTCCGAGGCAGATGCCGAGCACCGGCTTGCCCAGCGCCAGCGCGCGTTCGATCGCCGCCAGTTCGGTGAGCAGGTGCGGAAAGCGGGCCTCGTCACCGACGTTCATCCCGCCGCCCAGCACGATCAGACCGTCGTAGCGCTCGATCGCGGGGCGCGCGTCGGGGTGACGGGTGAAATTGACGAAGCGGATGCGATGACCGCGCGCGCGGATGATCGCGTCCAGCGTGCCCAGCGGTTCGGCGGCCACGTGTTGAAAGACCAGGATCCTCGCCATCGGCCGAGCAAATCACAAACGCCCTGGCTTGTCGATGACCGACCGGCTTGATCGGGCGTTGGCGAGTCCCTATCGTGGCCGGCGATGAACCAAGAACCACCGCCGGCGACCGATCCGCACCGGTGGCTGCACGAAGGTCAGTCGCTGTGGCGCGGCGGACGTTACCGGCGCGCGGTCGCCGCGTTCGAGCGCGCCTGGCGCATCGAAGGCGGCGAACCGGCCGCGCTGGCGCTGATCCGCGCGCTGCTCTCGCTCGGCCGCATCGACGAGGCGCTGGAGCGGGT
>JBFGYD010000293.1:0-4218 GCA_041587615.1 Lysobacterales bacterium | reverse complement strand
TCGACTCGGCGCTGGCCGGGATCCTGATGGCAATCATGCCACTGACCGTGCTGGCCTGCGCCCGGTTGCTGCTACCGGGTGAGCACCTGAACCGCGGCAAGCTGATCGGGTTCGTGATCGGCTTCAGCGGCCTCGTGATCCTGCTGGCGCCGGAGCTCGGCTGGCCGCCGGGCGGGTCGGTGGTCGGCCAGCTAGCGGTCCTCGGCGGCGCCGCCAGCTACGGCCTCGCGGTGGTGCTGGCGCGCGGTCTGCCGCCGTTGGACCCGTGGGTGTCGTCGCTGATCGTGGTCGTGATGGCCGCGCTGGTAATCCTGCCGGCGGACCTGATCGGATCGCCCGGTGGGCAGCGCTGGTGGCCCGGCTGGAACGCGGCGCTGGCCTCGCTGCTGGTTCTGGGTTTGCTGAGCACGGGCCTCGCGAGCGTCGTGTATTTCTACGTGTTGCGCGAGACCAGCGCCTCGTTCATGGCGCTGATGAACTACCTGATTCCGCTGTGGGCGGTGCTGCTGGGCGCGCTGGTGCTCGGCGAGGTGCTGCCGGTGATGGCCTGGCCCGCGCTGCTGCTGGTGCTGGCCGGGATCGGCGTCGCCCAGGGCAGCTCGCGCCGCGCCGCCCGGCTGGTCCCCGAGGCGCGACGGACCGGAAACTGACGAGGAGAGCGATGTGAGCAAGCAACAGGGCAAGCGCGGCCTGAGTGCCAGCGCCTACGTGCCGATGGAGAATGGGCAACAGTACCAGCCCTACGTCGGCGCGGGCGAGTCGCTGACCGAGTTTTCGATCAAGGCGATCGTGTTCGGGATCTTCTTCGGCGTGGTGTTCGGCGCCGCCAACGCCTACCTCGGCTTGCGCGCGGGGCTGACGATCAGCACCTCGATCCCGGTCGCGGTCATGACCGTTGCCGTATTTCGAGCGCTGGCCGCGGCCGGGCGCGAGGGCACGATCCTGGAGGCCAACCTGGCGCAGACCATCGGCTCGGCGTCGTCCTCGGTCGCCAGCGGGGTGATCTTTACGCTGCCGGCGCTGTTCCTGTGGGGGGTTGCACCGGGGCTGCTGCAGATGACCTTGCTGGCGATGTGCGGCGGCCTGCTCGGGGTTTTGTTCATGATTCCGCTGCGGCGTTTCCTGATGCAGCGCGAACACGGTCGCCTGCCGTACCCGGAAGGCACGGCTTGCGCCGAGGTGCTCGTGGCCAACGAGGTCGGAGGGCGGAACGCGCGCTTCGTGTTCATCGGTCTGGGGGTCGGCGCGCTGGTCAAGTTCCTGACCTCGTGGATCAAGGTGATTCCGGCCGAGGTCACCAGCGCGATTCCGTTCTTGAAAAAGGGGCAGCTCGGGATGGACGTCTCGCCGGCGCTGTTCGGGGTCGGCTACATCCTCGGGCCGCGGATCGCGACCGTGATGGTCGGCGGGGGTTTGCTGTCCTGGCTGGTGATCATCCCGGCGATCGCGTATTGGGGAGAGGCCCGGACCGCGCCAATGTTTCCCGAAACCGACCTGCTGATCGCGGCGATGAGCCCGGATCAGATCTGGACCCGATACGTGCGCTATATCGGCGCCGGCGCGGTGGCCGCGGCCGGCATCATCACGCTGATCCGGTCTATCCCGGTCATGGTCCAGAGCTTCAAGATCGGCGCCGCCCAGATCAAGGGCCGGGTCGGAGAATCGGCGCCGCCGGTGGTGGCCCGCACCGATCGGGACCTGCCGCTACGACTGGTCGCCGGCGGCGCCCTGCTGATCGCGCTAGTGCTGGCTTTCGTACCGGCGGTCTTCGGCGACGTCGGCGGCGCGGCCGTTCGGGCCGCGGCCGCGCTTTGCGTCGTGGTGTTCGCGTTCTTTTTCGTCACCGTGGCCGCGCGCATCGTCGGCCTGGTCGGGGTCACCAGCAATCCGACCAGCGGGATGACGATCGGCGCGCTGCTCGGTACCTCGGGGGTGTTCTTGCTGATGGGTTGGACCGACCTGTCGGGCAAGGCCGCGGCGCTGACGGTCGGTTGCGTGGTCGCGATCGCGGCCTCGATCGCCGGCGACACCTCGCAGGATCTGAAGACCGGGTATCTGCTCGGGGCGACGCCGCGGCGCCAGCAGATCGGAGAACTGGTCGGGGTCCTGACCTCCGCCACGTTCGTGTGCCTGTCGGTGCTGCTGCTGGCCGAGACCTTCGGTTTCGGGGGGGCGGAACTGCCGGCGCCGCAAGCAACGCTGATGAAGATCGTCATCGAGGGTGTATTGGACCAGCAGTTGCCTTGGACCCTGGTCGGGATCGGGGTCGGAATCGCGGTGTTGTGCGAGGCGCTGAAGATTCCGTCGCTGCCGTTCGCGGTCGGGGTTTATTTGCCGGTCTCGACGATGACCCCGGTGTTCCTCGGCGGTATGGTCCGTCGTTGGATGGAGCGCAAGGCTGCCGACAAAACCGAGGCCGCGGACCGGCGCGAGCGCGGGGTGCTGCTCGGCAGCGGATTCGTCGGCGGCGAGGGCCTGCTGGGGGTCGGCATCGCCGGGGTGGGGTTTGTGCAGGGGGCCAAGCCCGCCGGCATCGGCACCGGCTGGCTGGGGCCGCATTGGGTGGTTGAAATCGCCGGCCTGGCCGCGTTCGCGCTGCTGATCGCTTGGTTTGCAAGCCGGGTGCGCGCCGGCTAATGGACGTCGTCTATCGGCCGGCGGTGGATCAGGATCTGGACCAGATCCTGGCGCTGCAGCGGCGCTACTCCGAGGACAGCCTCGACCCGGCCGAAGTCGCCGCCGACGGTTTCGTCACGGTGCGCCACGAACGCGAACTGCTGGCGGCGATGAACGCCGCCGCGGCCCACGTCGTGGCCGTCAGCGGCGAGCGCGTGGCCGGCTACGCGCTGGTCATGCTCAAGTGTTTCGCGAATCGCATCTCGATCCTCGAACCGATGTTCGCCGTGATGCGCGAGGGGCTGACCTGGGACGGTTCCCCGCTGCACCAATACCGCTATTTCGTCATGGGTCAGGTCTGCGTCGACAAACCGTTTCGCGGACAAGGCGTGTTTGCCGGAATGTACCTGAAGATGAAGGAACTCTACGCCGGGCAATACGATTTCGTCGTCACCGAAATCGCGCGCCGCAACGGCCGCTCGATTCGAGCCCACGAAAAGGTCGGATTCGAGCTGCTGCATCGCTACCGGGACCCGGACGGCGAGGAGTGGGATCTGGTGCTGTGGGACTGGCGGGACGCTTAACCCGAGGGTTGCCCGAGTTCCACTGGGCGACGTCTACCCATTCAAGATGTGGGCTGGCCGACCGATACAGGTGCTATGGCCGTATCGGATTTCGCCAAGCCCCGCGCGCAGCCGGCGTCCAGGTCTCGGGCGGGCAGTTCGAGGTAGTTGATGCGTCGATCGGTCGCCATCGGATTCTCCTTGGATAGCACGAATTTTAACCCTTGATACTGGCGGGAATCGTTTACCTCGTCTCCGACGAACACCGACAACCGACCGTCGTCTTCCAGCCGGTAGGTGATGAATGCCGGTTGCCCTTGGACGCGAACCGTGTTTTCGAACACCGCGAGACCGGCTTGGGCTTCCACCAGCTTCATCCGGATTGGGGGATTCTCCCCCTCCCACGTCGTATAGTCAGGTCGAAAATGCTTGAACTGATAGAAAACGCCCTCGGCTTCCTCGGCGATGACGATGTACTCCAGAACCGTGACCCGGTCGCCCGTGATCAGGCGGAACATGCCGCTCATCGAGCCCGCGCGCGGACCGGTCCACACCTCCTGAGCCAGGCCTTGGTCGGTGTCCGCGCGCCAGTTCCCGGTCATCCAGGCCAGACCCTCGACGCGGGCGAGGTCGGCCGTCGAATCGGGCTCGCCGGCGCGCCCGAGCCATGGTAGGAACAGACACAGCAGCAGAATCAGTTGGCGATTCATCGGTCGGAAGCCTCCCGCGTTGCGCTTTCATTGGTACGAGCTTAGTTCAGGAGCTCGGAGTTGTAATTGGAAAAATGGAACCGATCAGCCGGAACCGAGTTGGCCGGGAGTGTTTCCGGTCAGCGCCTTGACGTCGCCGATCATGTGCGGCTGGTCGTAATAGCCGGCCGCCGCGGCGGCTCCGGCCCAGCCCCCGGTGCACCGTCTTTGACGAGGCGCAGCAGGCGGCGCCGCCCCTGGGCCGGGCCCTCGATGCAACTCGTTGATCCGAGAGACCGTGTGATCGGTGAGTTCTCGAACCGGCGTTCGCAGGATTCGAAAAGCGGCGC
>JBFGYD010000292.1:0-4223 GCA_041587615.1 Lysobacterales bacterium | reverse complement strand
GCATCGCGGAACTCAGGCGCTACCTCAAAGTCGATTCGCGCGCGCCCAGGCGTGACGAGCGGCCGTTGACGCATCGTCCGGCGAGCTAGTAGTCTTTTCGGTCGGGCGCAGGCTCGACCACACACCAAGGGGAAGCCCCATGACTTTACGCATCGCGTTCGATCTCAGCGAAGACGACCTGAAGCATTTTCGCAAGGAGATGAGGCGGGCGAGGGAGGTGCGCGACAAGACCGACGACGAGACCGTGATCAAGGCGGCCGAGGACCTCCTGTCGCAGATCAAGACGGCGACCGTCCCCGATTTCATCTCGCGCCGGCTCGGTCGGCTCAAGATTCTGATCGACATGGTGCGCGACGAGGGTTGGGCCATCGCCGAGGATGAGCGCAGCCGGGTCGTCGCGGCGCTGGCCTATTTCGCCAATCCCAATGACCTGATCCCGGACGAGATTCCAGGCCTGGGATTTCTCGACGACGCGATCATGATCGAACTGGCGGCGCGCGCGCTGCGGCACGAAATCGAAGCCTACGAGGATTTTTGCAAGTTCCGCACCGCCGAGGCGACCCGCCGCGGCAAGAAAGCCTCGGAGTTAGTGCGAGCCGATTTCATCGTGGAGCGCCGCAAGCAGCTCCATTCCCGCATCCGCCGCCGCCGCCGTTCCACCCGCCGCCGCCGCGGCGGTCGAATCTCCAGCCTGGATCTGTTCGGCGGCTAGGCGCTTTTCCGCCAGCCAAATCAAGACCCTCGCGGGTCCGACAACCATCGTTCGCTGCCATTGAGCGCCCGGGAATGCTAAGATTTCCGGCCCTTTGTGTCAGCCTGTTGAGAACCTGGGTGAGGGGAAGCACGACCACGGTGATTTGCGCGGCGGGGATGGCCCTCGCCGCGGGCCTGTGCGACTCGATAGCGCACGCGGCCGGCTTTGCGGCGATCAATCGGATCAAGGCAAGCGGCGAACTGCACGCCGCAGTGCTGGACCCGCCGTCGCCATGGGCCGCCCACGACCGAGAGCTGGTGCATCGTTTCGCCGCTCGCCTCGGGGCGCAAGCGGTACTCCATCGCTACGTCGGCCACGACGCGCTGCTGGCCGCGCTTGAATCGGGCGAAGTGGACCTGGTGGCGGAACCGGTGGCAGCCGATCGGCCCCTGGCGGGCGGCTTGAGCCGCTCGCTGCCGCTGCGTCACGCCGATCTGTGGCTCGTCACCAGCCCGTTCCAGGCGACCACCGAGCCGCTGCCGCCGCTGGCGGTGCAATTCGCCTCCGATTCCTGGCACCAGGCGCTGGCTCTGCGCGCCGCGGGGCGTGACGTGAGCCTGCGGGTGGTCCCGGCCGTCTGGGGCCGGGACGAGTTGCTCGGACGGATCGCCGCCGGACGGCTCGCAGCCAGCCTGGCCTACGACGATGAATTGGCACGCCTCGGCGGCGTGCGTGCCCGGCAAAAGCTGAGAAGCCACCTGGCGCTGGGCTGGGTGCTGCGCGAGGCCGACCGGGTGCTGCGCCGCCGAGTCGACGAATTTGTGCGCGAGCACGGGCTGACCCGCGAAGTCACCTTCGCCGATGCAGGCGACTGGCCAGCCGTCCGCGCGCGCGGCCGGATCCGGCTGGTGACGCGTTATCGGCCGGAGAGCTATTTTGCCTGGGGCGGGCAGTTGCTCGGGTTCGAGTTCGAGCTGGCCAAGGCCTTTGCCGCGGCCCACGGTTTGGCCCTGGACGTGGTCATCGCCGCCGACGATCACGATCTACAGGCGCGCCTGGAACGCGGCGAGGCCGATATCGGCGCGGCTTTTCTGCGACCCGAGGCGCTGGCCGAGCCGCTGGTCGCCTCGACCCCGTATTACCGGTCGCAAGGCCGGGTGGTCAGTCGCCGAGGACGCTTCCAACGGCTCGCCCCCAGGGACCTGCACGATCGCTCGGTCCTGGTCGCGGCCGCGGGCCCCTACGTGTCGGTCCTGGATAACTGGAAAGAGGCAGGCATTGGGCTCCGGCCGGTGCCGGTAAGCGGCGAGCCGGCGGACCGCCTGGTCGAGCGAGTGTTGGCCGGAAGCGCCGACTTCGCGCTGATCGACGACCACCAGTATCAGCTGCTGCGCCCGTGGCGCGACGACGTCGACGGCCTGCTGGCGGTGGACACGCCGGTCCCTCGGGTGTGGGCGCTACGCCGCGACAACCCCGAACTGCTGGAACGGGTCAACCGTTATTGGCAGAGACCGGCTTCGGCCGCGAGGGTGCGTGTCGCCGAGAGCAAGTATTTTTCCGGAGATCGGGCCAGCGAGCGCGTGCGCGCGGCGGTCACCGCGTTCGGCGGCGGCGGCTTCTCGCCCTACGACGAGCTGGTGCGCCGCTACGCGGCTTATTACGGGTTCGACTGGCGCCTGATCCTCGCGATGGTGTTCCAGGAAAGCCGCTTCGACCCCAATGCGGTGTCGCGTTCGGGAGCGCGCGGCCTGATGCAGGTGCAGCACGTTGCCTCGCAGCAGGTCGGCATCGATGACCTGTTCGATCCCAAGGCCGGCATCCACGCCGGGGTCCGCTACCTCGACTGGGTCCGCGCCCAGTTCGAGCCCGATCTGGACATCCGCGATCGCACCTGGTTCAGCCTGGCCGCGTACAACGGCGGCCTGACCCACGTCAAAGCCGCGCGCGAACTGGCGCGAAGTCAGGGTCTGGATCCGCGCCGGTGGTTCGGCCACGTCGAGGCCGCGCTGGCGGTGCTGGCCGAACCCGAGAACGATCCCCAGGGGCGCTACCAGACACTGGATGCCGAGCAGGTGCTCACCTATGTGTCCCACATCCGCGACTATTTCCAGATGTATGTGCGCTTGACCGAATCCCCCGAGCCGCCTAACACGCCATCCCCGGCCCTGGCCGAGAATTCCAGCGAAGCTCGAGCGGTGCGGGGCACGGCCGCCTCGGTGGCCGCGTTGAGTCTCGAATAGCGTCCGCCGGCGTGGCCGCCTTGAGAAGCCTTTCGAGACAGCTCAAGGTTGTCTTGTTCATTGCGGGATCACTGACGCAAGTAAACGCCTCAGAGCCGGGCGCGGCTAAAGCGATCGAAAAAACCTATTACCGCTGGGTGGAGGCGACCAATGCCAGGGACATCGAGCAGTGGTCTTCATTTCTGGACCCGAAAGCAGTTTTTCTGCCGCCGGGAGTTCAGCCGCTGGCAACCAGGGAAGCCATCGTCGATTATTATCGTGACTTGTTCGCGGACCCAAATTTCGCGTTGGATTGCGAGCAACTCGCCGTCGACGTTGCGCGATCGGCAGAGATGGCGTGGGCGCGCGGCGTTTGTCTCGCCACTTTCACAAACGCGGACGGTCAAGCGGCCAACGGTAAAAGCCGGTGGGTCAAAGTTTGGCTCAAACAAGGGGACGGCTCGTGGAAATGCCGACTAAACACCTGGAATTACGTCGACCCGTAGCAACGGCGTTTCCATCGGCGCGAGAACGTCCGCACGCCGTATGTGAATAGGCTGCGCGATGTCCCAGCCATCAATTGAAACTCAACACTTGGTCTTGCGCCCATTTCGCCTGAGCGATGCAGCGGCGATTCAACAACTCGCTGGAGACAGGGCGATAGCGGATACGACACTGAATATCCCGCATCCCTATGAAGACGGCATGGCCGAAAAGTGGATCGAAGGACATAAACCGGGTTACGAAAATGGATCGCTCGCGACATTTGCGGTCGTGCGCCGCAAAGATTCACGGTTGCTGGGTGCGATCGGACTCAGGATTGACCGCAACCTCAACAAAGCTGATCTTGGCTATTGGATCGGAAAACCCTTCTGGAATGAGGGTTACGCAACGGAAGCAGCCGACGCCGTTCTCGCCTATGGCTTCGAGGAGCTAAAACTGAACCGGATCACCGCCCGCCATCTGAAGCGGAATCCGTCGTCCGGACGTGTCATGGAGAAAGCGGGCATGCTGTTGGAAGGAACGGCACGCCAAGATTCGGTGAAATGGGGGAATTATGAAGATATGGTTCATTATGGACTGCTCCGGGAGGATTGGCTGAGTCGCTGAGGCGCCGCATCGAGCCAGCAGACCTGGCGGCCCCTATCGTGCCCGACCAACCGGCAGCGCGGACTATTCCCGCTCGACCACCGCGGCCACTCCCATGCCGCCGGCGGTGCAGACCGATATCAGCGCGCGGCCTCCGCCCTTTTCCGCCAGCAGTTTGGCGGCGACGGCGAGGATGCGGGTGCCGGTGGCGGCGAACGGAT